>JBEBSO010000138.1:0-7973 GCA_040394275.1 Telluribacter sp. | reverse complement strand
ATTATATTTTGACAATTCAAATAAATACAGAATTAAATCAAATAATACAATCAGGAAAAATAACCAATTTAAAGAGAAATAATTATATTAAATACTTAACAGACAGCCCCATCGCCGATATTCTCCCGGGCCAAAGCGACGCCTTCGACCGGTTCACCAGAGGCCTCGAGGGCGCCCCTCATCTCGAACTGGTCAGCAAAAGCATCCAGGTGCAGGATGTTGCGGCCGAATTCGTGGATACAGAAGCGAGACTCGCCACCAAAAAGGAATTCCTCAAAAAATACCAGGCGCTGATCGGCAGGGCACAGACGACAAAGGAGCTTCTGAACATCGGGGAAAGCATCCGGAATATCCGGGAAGAAATCGAAAGCACCACCGGCAAACTCAATTATCTTAAAAACCAGGTAAGCCTCAGCACGCTGGACATCACCATCATCACCGACAGGGAGGTATCATTTCATCCCAGTCGAAAAGGCACATTCGCCAACCGCCTGAAGGATTCGGTGTACTCCAGCTGGTACATTTTTACCGATACTCTCCTGCTCATTATACAATTCTGGCCTGTAGCGGCGCTGCTGCTGCCGGGTATGGTCCTGGTCCGGCGGATCAAGAGAAAAACCGCCCGGAAATCCGGGGACAGCTGACAGCGGGATACGGCAGCCCCGGGCAGGAAACCGGGACCGCGGCAGCCTTACCACCACAAAAAAAGCCCCCTCCGGTGACGAAGGGGGCTTCCTGTATAAACTATCACTTATTCGTTATGTAGCCAGGCTTTTTTGGACAGCAATGTCTCCTCTTCCTCTACATAATCCGGATCAGGCACGCAACAATCTACCGGGCATACAGCCGCACACTGGGGCTCTTCATGAAAACCCACGCACTCCGTACACTTGTCCGATACTATATAATAAAATTCATCCGAAATAGGGGCTTGCCTGGCTTTCCCGCTCACAACGGTCCCGTCCCCGAAATCCACTTCCTCCAAACTGGTGCCGTCACCCCATGTCCATTCGACACCGCCTTCGTAAATGGCTGTATTGGGGCACTCCGGTTCGCAGGCGCCGCAGTTGATACATTCATCTGTGATTATAATCGCCATCTTCTCCTGGTATTATCTATCTTTGTTCGCAGTTGCATTTAAATGTTACAACAAATATAACTATTTTTAGTTTCATAACATTTACAAATAGCGACAATATTATCAACCAAATTTGTACGGAAGCGCACTTTAATGCTGAACAAAACCGCCAGATTCCAGGCTTTCGCCTCCCTGGGACATGAACTCACAAAGCTGAAGAACAGTGAAGAGCTCGGGGAATGGGGCTACAGATCCCAGTCTTTCAACAGCTGGTTTACCCCCGAAAATGTGGCGCATGCCGTTGGCGCCATTGCTTCGGGTATGCTGGACCCCGACCGCCTGAAAGCCTGGCTGGATCGGTACCCGGAGGCTTCCTCTCCTGCTAAAATAGGAGTTATTATGGCCGGCAATATCCCTGCAGCCGGCTTTCACGATGCCCTTTGTGTCCTCATCAGCGGACATACGCTCCTGGCCAAGCTGAGCTCCGGCGATGCCTTCCTTACCAGGAAAATCCTCGAAACCCTTACCGGGATAGAGCCCCGGTTTAAGCCGCAGATTCATTTTGTGGAACGGGTCAACGAAGCGGACGCATACATCGCCACCGGCAGCAACAATTCGGCCAGGTATTTCGAGTACTATTTCGCGAAAAAACCCCATATCATCCGGAAGAACCGGGTTTCGGTTGCGCTGCTCACGGGTAAGGAGACCGATGAGGAGCTGAAAGGTCTCGGCGAGGACATGCTCAGGTATTACGGGCTGGGCTGCCGGAATGTTGCCAAGCTGCTGGTTCCGGAGGGATACGATTTCGACCGGCTGTACACCAACCTGTCGGGCTTTTCCTCCTACTGCCTGCACCACCACAAATACTTCAACAACTACGAATACAACAAATCCATCGCGCTGATCAACGGGGTGCCTCACTACGATAACGGATTCCTCCTACTGGAAGCCAATCCCGCGATCGTCTCTCCCCTGAGCGTCGTTTATTACCAGACCTACCGGGAGCTCCCGGAAGCGCTGGACTATATCCGGTCCCACCGCGACCAGATCCAGTGCATCACCGGGCCGGCGATGCCCGGAGGCCCGACTGTGCCCTTCGGACAGGCGCAGCATCCCGCGGTGGATGATTACGCGGACGGTGTGGATACCATGGCTTTCCTGGGCAACCTCTGACCGCTGCCGCTACCTGCGGTTGTCCTGGTTGCCCACCATGCTCAGATAACTTTCATAGCGGGTAAGGGATATCTCCCCGGCTGCCACAGCCGCCTTTACCGAACAGCCCGGCTCGTTGATGTGCAGGCAATTGTGAAAACGGCAGGCATTGAGCCGGTCGCGCATTTCCGGGAAATAATGCCCGATCTCGGCCGGCTCCATATCCATCAGGCCGAGTTCCTTGATGCCCGGGGAATCGATCAGGAAAGTACCCGGCTCGATTTCAAACATCTCCGCGAAAGTCGTGGTGTGCACACCTTTGTTGGCATACGTGGATACGGCATTGGTACGCAGGGCCAGGTCCGGCACCAGCGCATTCACCAGGGTGGTCTTCCCGACGCCTGAATGCCCCGACAATACAGATATCTTCCCCCGGAGCATATCCCTGAGCCCGTCGAGACCCTGTCCCGTCAGCGCCGTCAGCAACAGGCAGCGATATCCCAGCCGCTCATACATCCCGGCCAGATCCCGCTGCCATCCCGCTGCCTCCTCATCCAGGATGTCCTGCTTATTAAACACCAGGACGGCCGGTATCCGGAACGACTCTGCAGTGACCAGGAACCTGTCTATAAAGCCCAGGGACGTCCGTGGAAAAACCAGTGTAGCGACCAGGATTGCCTGGTCCACGTTGGCAGCCAGCAGATGCGCATGCTCCGTCTTGTGGACGGATTTGCGAACCATGTAGTTCCTCCTGGGCCGGATGTCACAGATCACCCCTTCCCCCGGCAGCACCCCTTCATATTCGAAAACCACCCGGTCGCCGACCGTAATGGGATTGGTTACCTTCAATCCCTTTATTTTGAACTTCCCCTTCAGCCTGCTGGGAACGACGAGGTCCGACCCGTCCGGCCTGACCTCGTACCACGATCCCGTTGAACGCATCACCAACCCTTCACATCTCCCTGTCATTATTCAATTTTTGTCCCGAAAAATCAAAGTATAAATTAATAATTTAACTCTTTTAACCCTATCAGAATTAACAAACAGCCAAATCTTTTACTATATATTCATATTTTTTAATATTTATCATTGTATTTTTAATCTTTAATTATAATAATTGTATCCTGAATCACTAAAATATCACCTGACATGTCTTCCCAATCAGACCCTGACGTCTCCACGTCAGTAATTGATATTCGTAAAAACAAGCTGAGAAGCAGTTTGCTCATAGAATTATACCACTCCGACAGAACTTCCATCAATAAATTAGCACGCCTGTTCCATGCCAGCATCCCCTCGGCCACCGGTATCGTCAACGAGCTGATGAAGGAAGGCTGGATCGTGGAAACAGGAATCGGCCCCGCCCGCGCCGGAAGGCCGCCGGTGCTCTACGGGCTCAACGCCCGGAAATACCTCACGCTGATCATGGACATCAACCGGCACGATACCAGGCTGGTCGTCATGGACCTGAACAACCACACCCTGCACGAACACCACATCAACATCAAGCTCACCGACGATCATACCTTTATCGACAACCTGCTGGAGGCCACAGATAAGTTCCTGGAAGAATACAGCATCAGCCCGTTACGCCTGTGGGGCATCGGGATCTCGATGCCCGGCCTGATCAATGTGCAGCAGGGCATCAACCATACCTATCTCAGCCTGACCAAGCCCGGCGTAAGCATCACGACGCTGATCGGGAATCACTTCGGAAGACCGGCCATCCTCATCAACGACACACATGCGACCACCATCGGGGAGCACAAATTCGGCAGCGCCCAGAAGCTGTCCCATGCCCTGACGGTGAACATCGACTGGGGCGTAGGACTCGGGATCCTGCTCAACGGCGAGGTATTCAGCGGCTCCCAGGGATTTGCCGGGGAGCTGGGACATATACAGGTCCGTCCCGACGGCATCCTGTGCTACTGCGGCAAAGTCGGTTGCCTCGACACGATCACCTCCGCTTTTGCCCTCATACGCAACGCCAGGGAAGGAATTGAAAACGGGAGGGCGACGATCCTTTCCAAAATCGTGGAAGGAAATTACCAGCTGCTGGACAGCAACCATATCATCGAAGCTGCCAACGCGGGGGATGAGTTTTCCATCGACCTGCTGTACCAGCTGGGTACGGAGCTCGGGAAGGGGCTTGCAACGGCAGTCCACCTGTTCAACCCGGAAATGATCGTGGTCAGCGGGGTGCTCGCCAGCGCAGGCACCTACATCACCAACCCGCTCGAGCAGGCGATCAACAAGTATTGCCTTTCCGATTTTAAAAACCGCCTGAAACTGAAAATCTCCAATCTCGGCTCCCGGGCCCGCCTCCTGGGTACACAGGCGCACCTGTTCGAATCCCTGGCGCAAAGGGAATTTGCCAGCTGACGGACGGGAACGGATAGCGCGTACAGACCCTCCTTACAGGGAATTTCAGCGGGAAAAACGGGCGCCCAGCAGGCGGACAGTCTCCCCGATTACTTTTTCGGTAGCGCCTGTCCGGCCGGCGACGAAGCGCCGGCCGATGTCTCCCAAACGTGCCCTCCCGGCCGGATCGTCCGAAAGCCGGGCCAGCACGGCGGAAAATGCCGCGGTATCCGCGACGGGAAAAGCCACGCCGGCGGCGGCAAGATCCGTTGCCTCCTGGAACTTCCGGTATTTCCTGTTCCCGAACACCACCGGGAGTCCGAAAGTCACCGCTTCCAGGATATTGTGCAGGCCGTTGCCGAAACCTCCCCCGATAAAAGCCACGGTACCGTAGCGGTAGAGGGAAGACAACATACCGATATTGTCGATAAACAGGCAGTCTGCCCCGGCGGCCAGGGCGGGACTAAAGCCCGAAGCGGCATATTCAGAATACCTGAGCGAGCGCCCTTTCAGCGCCTCCGTCCAGGCGGTCATTTCCCGGTCCCTGATTTCGTGCGGCGCCACGATGAGCTTCAGCGGCTGCTCCCGCACGTTTACGGCCGGGATGACTACCTCCATATCTTCCGGCCAGGCCGAGCCCACGATGAGACATTCCCCGTCGTTTACGAAACGCGCTATTTCCGGCAGTTCCCGTGCCGCCGAAGCGATCTGGGAAACCCGGTCATAACGCGTATCTCCGGCACACGCTGCCTGCGTCAGCCCGATCCCTCTCAACAGTTCCACGGATTCCGGGTTTTGTACCAGCAGGCTGTCAAACCTGCGGAGTATTTCCCGGTAAAAACCGCCGTAAGGCTTAAAAAACAGCTGGTCCTCCCGGAAAATCGCCGAAAATGAAACAATCCCCGCCTGCTGCTCCCTGAGCTCCTTTACGTAATAATGCCAGAATTCGTACTTGATGAAATAGGCGATCTCCGGCTTTACGATACGCACAAATTCCCTGGACCGGCCCGGCCCGTCCACCGGCAGGTAGCAGATATAGTGCGCTCCGCCGTAGTTCTTCCTGACCTCGTACCCGGAAGGCGAAAAAAAGGTAAGCAGGATGCAGTATTCCGGGAACTGCCGGGCGAAGGATTCGATGACCGGTCTTCCCTGCTCGAACTCCCCGAGCGAGGCGGCGTGAAACCAGGCCACCGGCCGCTCGCCCCTGACCCGGGCAAAGTCCGACCTGAGCCGGTCGAAAAGTCCTTTTCTGCCGCTGACCCAGCGTTTTGCCTTCGGGTGAAAAAGCGCTGCCATACGTATCAGCGCCGGGTATACGCAGAGAAAAACCCTGTAGATAAAAACGGAAACAAATTCAGGCATGCCGGTCCGGACGCATTACAAACTTCACTTTTCAGCGAAAGTACGACAAAAATCGGACCGATTGCCTCCCGCTTCTCCCCTTCCCCGGAAAAGTGACATATTTTTACCGGGAATATAGCTCCGCCCCGGATCCCTTCGTTATAAGAACGTAAATCCAGAAAAAACCGTTAGCATAGTACGATTTCTGAGAATTTCTCTAAATTCACAATTCCATTGCAACAGGCCGGCGGCGGCGCCAGAAGTGAACGAATCCTTATCAAAATAGTATGAAGCGTAAAGCCTTTATCTTTGCCGTATCCTTGGTTTACCTTTGCAGCCTGGCCGCTACAGGCTGGGGGCAGCGCCGGACCATGCCTGATGAAGAGGAGGAAAAGTACAATTCGATTCTTTCGTTCGGGGTCAGCACGAATACGAATTCAGGGATCCTGGGTGGTTTTTCGGTACGCTATTCGGGGGCAGTCAACGCCGACTTTATGGGCAAAGACCAATTCCAATACCTCAGCCTGGAGCTGGTCAACGTCAAAAGCCCCAAAGAGTACAGCAGCGGGGGGCTTCCGCTATCCGGGGCCACCATCATCCGCAACAAGCTGAATTACCTGTTCGTCATACGGCCGCAATACGGCCGCGAAGTAGCGCTTTTCAAACGCAACGCCAGCGAGGGCATCACCGTCAGCGGCATCCTGGCCGCAGGACCTTCCATCGGGCTGGAAAAGCCGTATATGGTCCGGTTCCAGGAAAACGGCCGGACGCTCACCCAACCGTATATACCGGGAAAATCCTCCCATGAAAACGCCATTTCAGCAGGCTTTTTCAGCGGGCTCGGAAGGTCCAAAATCGTACCGGGCCTGCATGCCAAGGCGGCGCTGAGCTTCGAGCTCAGTGCATTCCGCAACAGCGTAACCGGGGTGGAAGTCGGGTTTCTTACGGAGCTTTTCAGCCGGCAGATCAACATTACCCCTTACGGTCCCAACAACAGCCTGTTTACTTCCGGATATTTAACACTGTATTTCGGAACAAAAAAATAGCCTGCGCCTGTTTTCCTGGCAGCGGACATTGATTAATTAAATACTTATAGCAAATGATTGAATTGCCGGTAATACCTAGCCAAAAAAGGAAAAAGCCTGACTGGCTCAGGGTAAAGCTTCCCACCGGGCCCGAATATCTGCGCGTACGCGAACTGGTTGATACCCATAAGCTCCACACCATCTGCGAAAGCGGGAACTGCCCCAATATGGGCGAGTGCTGGGGAGCCGGGACAGCCACCTTTATGATCCTCGGCAATGTCTGCACCAGGAGCTGCTCGTTTTGCGCCGTAGCTACCGGGCGCCCGACCGAATACGATGTCGACGAGCCGGCCAGGGTGGCGGACGCCATCCGCCTGATGAAGGTGAAGCATGCGGTGATTACCTCCGTAAACCGCGATGAGCTGAAGGACAGGGGCGCGGAAATCTGGTACCAGACCGTCGTTCAGGTAAAAAAACAAAGCCCCGGGACGACCATCGAGACGCTGATCCCGGATACCAAAGGAAACTGGGATGCGCTGGCGCGTATGGTCGAGGGGGGACAGGAAGTGGTTTCCCACAACATGGAGACGGTCGAACGGCTGTACCGGGCCGTAAGACCCCAGGCCAGGTATTCCCGGAGCCTCGAGCAAACGCGGCGTACCAAGGAAATGGGCAAAAGAACGAAATCCGGCATCATGCTGGGACTGGGAGAAACCAGGGAGGAAGTATTCCGGGCCATGGACGACCTGGCCGAAAACTGCCTGGACATCCTTACGCTGGGCCAGTACCTGCAGCCGACCAGGATGCACCACGAAGTCATGGAATGGATCACACCCGAGTTATTCGATCTGTACAAAGAAGAAGGCTTGAAGAGAGGACTCAAATATGTAGAGTCCGGCCCGCTGGTACGATCCAGTTACCACGCCGAACGCCACGTGAACGTTCCGATATAAACACCTGGTCTTTTCGACAAAAAAGAGAGCCGGCTCCCGCCTGCTCTCTTTTTTTAAAATCCG
>JBEBSO010000137.1:0-7982 GCA_040394275.1 Telluribacter sp. | reverse complement strand
TCCATGGAGGAATTACCCGGCAATGCCAGGCTTCTGCCGGTAGACAAAACAACAGAAAACAACGCCCGGGTATATGATTTGGGCGGCCATATTTTTCATGATGCCAACGGGGTCTGCAACCGGATGATCGACCAGACCCAGGAAGGTACCGGCACCCACCTCGACGGCACGCTGTCTGTTGTGCTGGCATCCGTCGGGGGAAGCGCCCTGAAAATTGTTCGTGTGAAGGAAGGAGGATCATATTTGTTTAAAGATTTGGAGGAAGGTACTTATAAGCTGATCCTGACCGACCAGGCCGTCGCCGAAGGTGATTTCCCGGTACCTTCGCTCCCCGAAAACTGGGTATTTGTGGGCGAACAGCAGGGCAGCATGCCGGGTGCAGGCATCGATGCGGAAGCCGACGGAATGATCGTCGTAACGCTGAACAGCCTGACGCAAAGTGTCAACTTCGGTATACAGCAGCCCCCCTCCGCGGATGAGAAAGCCTATGTCATCCCGGCACCTTTTAACGGCCAGGTCATACGGCTCAACGGATCATTGACGGGCGGTATGATGTCGCCCAACCAGCTGACAGGCCGTGATCCGGAGGATGCGCATGCCCCGGGCGGGCTCAACGGCAACACCGGCAACCGCCGTCTTGTCATCCGCACCCTGCCGGAGGAAGGGATATTATTGTACGGGGATACCCCGGTAAAACAAGGCCAGGTGATTGACAATTACAATAAAAATGAGCTTGCGCTGAAAATTGAAAACCCCGCAGTGTCCATGATCGACTTTTCCTATTCGTTCTACGATGCCGCAGGATCGTTGTCGGAGCCGAGCAGCTATGTGCTCAACTGGATCACGAACAACCCGCTGCCGGTCAGGCTGGAGAGCTTTAAGGTCTCCGGCGGCAAAGGAGACGCCCCCGTTCTGCTGGAATGGAACACCTCGGCCGAAGAAAATACCGACCGCTTCGAAATCGAGCACAGCATCGATGCCCTGGCGTGGAAAAAGATCGGGGAGACGGCAGCGGAAGGCAACAGCAGCATAGTCCGGCACTACCGCTTTTCCAGTACGGACCATGTGACCGGGAACAATTACTATCGTCTGAAAACAGTAGATAGGAACGGTGCCTTCAGCTACAGCACGATAGGCAGCTTAAAAATTGAAGCTTCTTCCGGCAATTCTTACCTGTATCCCAACCCGGCGGTGCGTGTGCTGAATGTGAAGTCCGAACTGACGGGAAGCAAGAAGGCGCTTTTCTTTGACAGCTCCGGTAACATCGTCTCTCCGCCCATCGAATTTTCGGGCCAGGAAATGGATATATCAAAGCTGCCGGCCGGCCGGTACTTTGTCAGGATCACCGACAGCAGGGGAAACGTCAAACAATATAAAGCCACGATCAGCCGCTAAACGTGGCCCGTGACGCGAAGACAGTAAATGTGTGTAAAGTAGATGAAAGTCTTCCGGCCTTGCTGGAAGACTTTTTTGTTTTTCTGGTACAAATAAAAGGGATAATTTCATCCGATCAAACCTGAAGCCGCGATGATGAAATTCAATATGCGGATCTGTTACCTCGTACAGGGAGAAAAAAGAGCGGCTTACGCTTCTCACCTGGATTTCCCCCTTCCGGGCAACGGAAGGGATTGTCTTATATGTCTGTGACCACCGCTTTTTTACTGCCCAGCCGCATCAGTACCGGTGTGAAGAACGACGCCGCCCCTACCAGCATCACCACCGCTCCCGAGATCACAAAGGCAGGCGCTACCCCGATTATTTCGGCTATAAACCCGGTGAACAGCAGCCCGACGATACTCGGCAGCACCGCCATGCTGAAGTACAGCGAAAACACCCGCCCGAGCAGCTGAGGCGCGACTTCCTCCTGGATGATGGTCATAAAGGCCGCCGAAAAGACCGACATGGCAACGCCCCCGAGGGTCGTCATGGCGACAAACCCCGCAAACCAGGAGGCGGGGAAATACCCGGACAGCACAAAAGTCAGCCCGAGAACGATGTGCATCGCATTGACGAGGACCACCTTGACGACGCCGACGCGCATTATGCCCAGCAGCGACCCGCCTGCGAGCATCCCGATGCCCCAGACGATTTCGACGAGGCTCATCTCCCACTTTCCGCCCGCATAATGTCCCGTGGTCAGCAAGGGGAACATCACCGCGACCGGCATGATAAAAAAAGTGGCGATCATCGCGTACAGGAACAGGAAGCCCAGGCCACGGTTGGCATAGATGGCCCCGAAACCTTCCTTCAGCTCCGCTAGCACGGTATACACCGACGCCTTTGCCTCCACCTTCAGGCGGGGAATGGTCACAAAAAACAGGGAAATAACCGCCGCCGAAGCGCCGATGACATCCAGTAACAATACCTTCGAAATAGACAAATAGGTAATGGCCAGGGTACCCAGTGCGGGGCCGGCAATACTGCTGACCGACTGCAGCATCTGGTTGATACCCGACACCCTAAGCAGCTCTTTTTCCGGTACAAGCAAGGGCGCGACCGCCTGCATGGCCGGCGAATGAAAGGCTGTTCCTACCGAACGGCACCCCAACAGCAGGTAAACCCAGAAAAGATCTGCGCTGTCGTCATTAAGCACAAATGTCATCCCCAGGGTACAAAGGGCTATGAAAGTATCCGAAAAGATCATTACTTTTTTGCGGTCCCACCGGTCGATAAATACGCCGGCAAAGGGACCTATCACGGCTTGCGGCAACATGCCCGCGATCCCCGCAAAGGCCAATACTTCCGCCGAACGGTAAGCCAGGCTCAGCCAGATGATCACGGCAAAATTTACCGCATAGCTGGTGAGCATGGAAACAAATTGCCCGGTCCATATGTACAGGTAGGTGCGGAACCATTTCTGATTTTTCATAAAAAGCAAATTTCAGACAACCCCGGGAATTCCCCGGCGGACCCGCCCGGAACGGAGACGACAGGCCTGGCCGGAACGAGGTTATTTAATCCCCGCAGACATTTCGTAGGTCGGGCCGTACAGCCCCGGCACCTTGTGGCCCATGGCGCGGAGGTATACGATCATTTCGCCCCGGTGATGGTAAATATGATTGAACAGGAAGCCCCGCGCCACCGTCCCGCGGGGCAGCGGTCCCAGCACGGTACGGTCACCGGCCTTCATCGTCCACATTTCCCCGAGACTTTCCTCTCCGATGGCATGGAGCGCCGCCCTGGCCTTTTCCACGTTCCTTTCAAAAAGATCACGCGTAGCGCCGATGTCCGTAGACGGACCACGTTCAGGCCGGTCGGCAGCGACGTCATATACATCCAGGGTAAGCGTACCCGAATACCAGTGGTAGATGGTCGCGATGTGCTGGGCCAGCTCACCCATCGTCCAGGAAACCGGCGAAGGCTTGTAACCAAGGTCTTTTTCCGGCACGGCCTGCAGCAGCTTTCTGGTATTCTCCACCTCGTGCTCGAATTCGGAGATCAGGGACTGTAGTATCATGATGTGTTGTTTTTTCGGAAAAATAACGAAATCCCCGGCACTTCCGCATCCTGTCTACCCGGTTTTTTCCACCTTTCCCGCTACAACAGCTCCACGTAGCCGTCCGTCCCGTTCACGCGTATCCGCTGTCCGTCACGGATCAGCCGGGTTGCATTTTCTACACCCACCACTGCCGGCAGGCCGTATTCACGCGCGATCACAGCACCATGCGTCATCCAGCCGCCCACTTCGGTGACCAGTCCTTTTACCGAAAGGAACAAGGGCGTCCAGCCGGGATCCGTAAACGCGGTCACCAGTATATCCCCCTCCTCCAGGTCCGCCTTTTCCATATTGCTTATCACGCGCGCCCGCCCTTCGGCAACACCAGACGAGACGGCCAGGCCGGCCAGCGCATGCAGCGGCAGGTGCGCCCGTTTGTATGCGCCCGTAACTATCTCGCCTTCCGAAGTAAGGACGCGCGGCGGAGTCAACCTTTCAAACGTACGGTACTCCGCCTTCCGGCTGCCGATCAGACCGTCGACGGGGCGACCGGTGCGCACTGCTTCCTCCAACTCTTCCAGCGTGAGGAAATACATGTCTTCCTTTTCCGGGATCACCCCTGTCTTTACAAGCCGGTCCCCTTCCTTCAGCAAGGCCTGCTTATACAGGTAGTAGCGGCTTACCATGTCGTACTTTGGATATTCGCGATAGCCTGCAAAATTCCGGAGCACGCCGATCGCCTGCTTTGCTTCGGCCGCTTTCCGGTCTCCTTCCGGCAATGCCCGCAGCCGGCGCAGCAGGTCTTCCTCCTTTTCCCGGGCTTCCCGGCGCCCCTGGACAAACTTGCGGCGACCGGCGCCGGGACCGAAATTCCTGATGTTGCCGAGCAGCGCCGGGATCAGCGCATCCGGCTTTTCCGCCCAGCGGTCCCGGGTAATGTCTATTTCCCCCGGCCCCCGCATCCCGTACCTGTCCAGGAAACCCCGGATCGACTCCAGCGCCGGACCTCCTCCCTCCAAGCCTGCCAGGCCCTCCGGGAAATCCCCCTCTCCCACCCGCTGCAGGTACGAGACAAGCCCCGGATACGGCCGGATCACATCAGCGACATCGAGCAAAGCGAGTCCCATTTCGGCCGTCACGTTGTTGTCTACGGACCGGGAGAGCACGTCTGCGGCATTTTTCTCCCCCAGCCACTCGTACAGTTTCTCGTTGAGCCAGGCCGAGGCCTGTATGGCCGCCGTAATCGCGCCGAGGCTTCGCGGATCGGAAAAAAGCTGACTGAACTGCCGGATGTCGTCCCTGATAAATGCGAACAAATCAGGCCCGGACCGGGTCCGGATATTTTCCTTCAATGCGGCTATCGATGCCCGGCTGTCCCGGATCAGGCCGGTCACGACCGCCGGGTCGCCTGCCCCGAAAGGCTGCCAGGAACTGGCCGGGGCCGGCCGGGGCTCCTCCGTCTCCTCCACCCGGATGAAATCGCCCCGGTCGAGGAGAGCGGCCAGCGCATCGCCAATGAGCGGATCGGATTGGCCGAGGGCCTGTAAAACCATTTCTCTCCCGGGAGACGAAGCCAGCTGGGCCGCCACATCCACAAACAGCCTCCCCCCGGCCGTATACATGGGGCGTCGCGCCGTGAGCTGCCATACCGACAAGCCCAGCGGCTTTATCGGGTCGGTCATCATCTGCTGGTGGCCGACCGACACAAATACGTGCTTTTCCCCATCCCCTGTTTCCGGCACCGGGAACAGCGTCGTGACGGGGCGGCTCTGCACGATATAGAGTTTATCCTCCGAAATACACCATTCGATGTCCTGCGGGGTGCCGAAACAGGCTTCAATCCTCCGGCCGGCCTGCTCCAGCTGCAATACCTGCCCTTCCGTCAGCACCCGCCGATGCCACTGCCCCGGCCCGATCTCCCGTTCGCGCGTACCGCCTTCTTTCAGCGCATACACCGCCCGTCGCTTTTCGGCAATCTTTTTATGAATCACCTTGCCGTCGCGCACCGCGTAGCTGTCGGCGTTTACCCTTCCCGACACCAGTGCCTCTCCAAGGCCGAAGCAGGCCTCGATAACGGATACCTTCCGGTTGAAGCTGACGGGATCAGCCGTAAACAGAACACCCGACGCCTGCGCAAACACCATCCGCTGCACCACTACCGCCATGCGCACGCTGCGGTGGTCAAACCCGTTCTTTACACGGTAGGCGACCGCCCGATCGGTAAACAGCGAAGCCCAGCATTTGCGGATGTGCTGCAGCACCGCTTCCCCGCCCACGATACCGAGGTAGGTATCCTGCTGGCCTGCAAAGGAAGCCCCGGGAAGGTCTTCCGCCGTGGCGCTCGACCGGACCGCGAAGGCCTGGTCTTCCCCCAGCTCCCTGAGCGCCTCCGTAACCAATGCCGCAAGCCGGCCGGGCACGGGCAGGTTTTCGATGACTTCCCGGATCCGGGTACAGATCCTGCCGGTAGCCACCCGGTCTTCCGCGCCGGCGAGTGCCAGCCGGTCCAGCAAATGCTGCAGCTCCGGGCTGCGCTCCGCCACTTCCCCGTAAGCCCCGGCGGTGACGCAGAAACCTCCCGGCACCCTGATCCCCTCCAGGCGCGACAGCTCGCCCAGGTGCGCGCCCTTGCCGCCTGCTATGGCCTGCATGGATTTGTCTACCTGCTTTAAATCCAGCACCCGGGATTCCGGGTCGCCGGCCGGATTGCCGGCTTCCGGGGGCAGCGTACCGGAAGGGCGGCCGCCGAGCCGCTCCGTATTCCGGTCCGTGACGTCTATCGCGCCGCGAAAGTACCGCTCGATGACAGCCATTTCTTCGCTGGTAAACGACGCCAGCAGCTGCCCGGATTCAATGCGGAACATTTCGTAGAACGGCTCGAGCAGCGCCATGATCTTCTTTGTATCCGGCACGATGATCACTTTCCGCCGGTCTTCGGCAGAAAGCTGCCTTCTGACCAGGCCCTTTTTCTCAAACCGGTCGACCAGGCCAGTGACCGCACCGGTAGTCAGGCCCGTCAGCACGGCAAGCTCACCCGCCGTAAGCGATCCCTGCTGCAGGAAAAAGCCCAGGTATTTATGATCCGTACCGGGAATACCTGCGCTCCGGGCCACGGTTTCGTGCATCCGCAGAGAGGCGTAGGCATATTGCTGGCTAAGCTTCCTGACCAGGTCAAGCTTTTCCTTGTCCATATTTATCTTATTTACTGATTATCTTAGTTACAAAGATAATAAAATCTCTCTCATAATACATTTTTTGCCCATTTTTTCGCCGGAAAACCTGCAGCAGCCATCCTCCGTCCGCATTGCCGGACGGCGCACGGAACTGCTTCGGGCAACGATCATTCCGAAACCATCCTTCTTATGAGAATCCTCCCGGCCTTGGCAGCCTTATGGCTGCTTGCCTCCTGCAGCTCCCGCCACTACACCTCTTCGACCAAACAGGACGAAATGGAAAGCCTGAATTATTTTGAGCCTTTTGCCTACATTTCATACATTGAGAAAGGGAACCAGGCATTCCGTAGCGACTCCCTCTCGGTGATCACCCGTCAAAAAACAGATTCCGTATTGATCTCCACGAAGGCCTACTTCCGTTTATCGGAAAAAATTTCCCTGGAAGACGACTTTACGCGGGCCCGTGTTGAGCAGGAACTGGCGCGCCTGTCCCTCCGGATCGCCAGCAGAAAAAAAGGCGAGATCCTGCCGCTTAGCCCGGTCATCGATTCCCTGCTGGCGCAAGGCGACCAGCGGTTCACACTGGCCACGGTGGTAACCGGTTTTGGAAGGAGGAAAGGGAATTACGGAGGCCAGGTGGCAAAGGGTGCCGCCATTGGCCTCGTCACGCTCGGTATGTACATGCCTATGCCGGTCAAGTCCAGCCTCATGGTGCATGCGTTCATATTCGACGCGCAGAAAAAAGAAGTTGCGTTTTACAGGCATACGGCGCCTGCAGAAAAAGAGCCGACCAGCGAAGCGGCCCTCAGAAGCGAGCTCACCAGGCTGTTGGGGGCATACTTTTATCCGTAAAGAGCCGGCGGGTCGTCGGATTTTTAAAAATTCCGGGCTATCTTGTAAGCCGCGAACACCCGGAGCACAGGCCGGAATCAACAATGACAGGTACCATGGAAATTTCAGAAAAACACCACCAGCGCATTGCCAAAATGGTCTTTGCCTCGGTATACCCCATGTATGTGGAGAAAGTGGAGAAGAAAGGCAGGACCAGGCAGGAGCTGCACCAGGTCATCACCTGGCTGACAGGCTTCGACGAGAAAAAGCTGCAGGAGCTGATCGATGCAAGAGCCACTTTTGAAACTTTCTTCCAGCAGGCCTCTTTACATCCCAACGCCCACCTCATCACCGGCGTCATCTGCGGGTACCGGGTGGAAGAAATCGAAAACCCGCTGACCCGGCAGGCACGGTACCTGGACAAGCTCGTGGACGAGCTGGCCAAAGGCCAGAAAATGGAAAAGATACTGCGCAGCGCTTAGGAAGTAGCGTCAGGCTACAAAATGGGCCATTGCCTTCCTGAGAAATTCCGCAAAGGCGGG
>JBEBSO010000136.1:0-8022 GCA_040394275.1 Telluribacter sp. | reverse complement strand
GGATTTCTGGAACAATTCTTTTGCGATCAAACCGGAAAAAAAAGCGGAATACGGCACCATCAGGTTCGGCAAGGTAATCGCCGAAAACCCGAAAAAGGGGGAGCTGACCACCTCGTCTGACTGGGTGGATATCAACGGGAAGGTGCTGCTGAAAGAGGAAACCAGGTACATTTTTACCGGTACCGGCAAAATGAGAACCATAGAGCGCGTGACGAAGCTCACCGCCGCGGCGCCGGTTACCTTCACGGAGAACAAGGAAGGCCTGCTGGGCCTGCGGCTGGACCGTGCTTTTGAAGAGCCCGGCAACAAGCCGGAGAAATTCCTCGACGCCAATGGCATCGAGACCAGCGTCCCGGTCATGAACAATACCGGTGTGAACGGGGTATATCGTAATGCTTTGGGCAACAGGGGCGGGGAAGTGTGGTCGAAACGGAGTCCCTGGGTGGCCCTGCGGGCCGAGAAGGAAGGCGAGGTGATCACCCTGGTCATGCTGGACAGCCGGCAGAACCTCAATCACCCGGCCTGGTCCCATGCGCGGGGGTACGGCTTGTTTGCCGTCAACAACCTCGGAGGGCGTGCCTTCGACAAGAACGCCGGCGAGGTAAAGGTTAGCCTGCAGCCCGGTAAGAGCCTTGTGTTCCGGCATAAGCTGGTGATTGGCGGTGATTTGTCGGACGACCAGATCAATACGCTCTCCCGCAGCTTTTGAGGCGCCCGTGCCTGCGGGAGCGAGGCTGCTGCACGAATATACACGCCCGCTGGGGCGACCCGGAGCCTTCGAAAGAAGGCTTTTTTTTGTATACAATCAGGATGTACTTTTGTTTAAATTTTAATTTTCATGATGAGAATTCGGATTTGGCTGCTTTTTAAGTATAAAACAAATCCTTAGTCTATGAATCTGAAGAGCAAACAAAACCGGAGAAGTTTCCTGAAATCTTCGGCGGTGATTTCATCTTTCTTTATTGTTCCCAGGCATGTATTGGGAGGAAACGGGTATGTGGCGCCGAGTGACAAAATAAATTTTGGCTATATCGGATGCGGAAGACAAATTCCGCATTTGCGTCAGAAGTTCCTCGAGACGGGCCGGATGCAGATTGTAGCCGCCTCTGATGTATATGATGTGAAATTGAGCTCGTTTATCGAAGGCACGCACCAGTGGTATGCCGCAAATTCGGGTAAATCAACTTATAATACGGCTGTAGAAGGGCATACCGATTTCAGGGAGCTTCTGGCCAGGAAGGATGTGGATGCGGTGGTGATCTGCTCGCCGGATCACTGGCACGCAGCCATGGCGGTAAAGGCGGCGGAAGCAGGCAAGGATATTTATTGTGAAAAGCCGGTGTCTCTCACCGTCAAGGAGGGCCGCGCGATGGTCAATGCCACCCGCAAGCACAAGCGCGTCTTCCAGACCGGCAGCATGCAGCGTTCGTCCAGCGAATTTATACAGGCGGTGCAGGTGGTCAGGAGCGGAGCCATCGGGAAGATCACCAAAGTCTACGTGAACGTGGGCGGGCCTCCCAAGGCGTGGGATCTCCAGGCGGAGGAATGCCCGAAGGGACTGAACTGGGAAAGGTGGATGGGCCCCAATACGATCGACCGGCCGTACAACAACATCCTGGCGCCGGCGCCGGGAGGCTCTTTCTGGCCTAAATGGAGAAATTACCGGGAGTTTGGCGGGGGAGGTATGACCGACTGGGGCGCACACATGTTCGACATTGCCCAGTGGGGGCTGGATATGGATGAGAGCGGCCCGGTGGAGCTGATTTATAAGGAGCCGGGCCAGGGCCTGGTATATAAATATGCCAACGGCGTCGAAATGACCCACCGCCCGCTGGAGGATTCCAAATCACATTGTCATTTTATAGGTACGGAAGGTGAGGTCTGGGTCGCCAGGGGAGAGCTCCGCATCACGCCCGACTCCCTGAAGACAAAGGTGTTCAGGCCCGGAGAGACCTCCGTCTATATCAGCAACAACCATTACGAAGATTTCCTCAATTCCATCGCCACGCGCAAGCCGCCCGTCTGCGACGTCGAGACCGGGCACAGGTCGGCTACGGTGTGCAACATCGGCAACATCGCCTACCAGCTGGGAAGGTCGCTGAAATGGGACCCCGTCCGGGAGAGGTTCGGTGACAAGGAGGCGGACAGCCTGACCGGCCGGCCGATGAAGAAAGAGTGGAAAGTATAAAACACAGTCCTTAACATCCTGCAAAAAAAGATGTATTTTTGCAGGATGTTGAATGAGGTCAGAAACCGGCGCTTCTACAGCGAATCAGAATTGGATTTGGTAGCTTCCAGCTTACTCGAAGAGGGCAGGGGGCTACCAATTTGGCTGTTTGAGGGGCCGATGGGAGCCGGTAAGACCACGCTGATCAAGGCATTGTGCCGGAAGCTCGGCGTGGTTTCTCATGTCAGCAGCCCGACTTTCGGAGTGGTCAACGAATATGTGACCGGGAAAGGCGGGGTATTGTATCATTTCGATTGCTACCGGTTGAAGAACGAGGAGGAGGCGATGGACATCGGTATAGAAGAGTATTTCGATTCGGGGGACTATTGTTTGGTGGAGTGGCCGGGTAAGATTGAGTCGCTGTGGCCCCCCCGTTATTTCAGGGTGAAAATTACGGTGGATGAAAATGAAAGGAGACAGGTGGATTTCGGCGTAGTCTCCAACTAAATCAGATCATAAGCGCAATGGCACAACCTCTGCCTTCCCGTAAGGGATTTGAAGAGCTGGCGAAGCAGACGGCACTTTATCCGCAGGAATCTCTTCTTGAAGTCAGGAAAGACAAAAACAGCTTGCGGATAGGTATACCCAGGGAGATTTCCCTGCAGGAAAACAGGATTCCGCTTACTCCGGAAGCTGTGGCGATCCTGACCCGGAACGGTCACCAGGTGCTGGTGGAGACAAATGCAGGCAGGGGCGCCAATTACTCGGACAACGAGTACAGTGAAGCCGGCGCCGCCATTGTCCCGGATGCAAGGGAGGTATTTCAATCGGACCTGGTCCTGAAGGTGGAGCCGCTGGTAGACAGCGAGCTGGAGATGATCCGGGCAGGCGCCACGCTGATTTCCACGCTTAACCTGCCGACGCTGGGAAAAAGCTATTTCGAAAAGCTGAACCAGGCCCGCGTGACCGGTATCGGGTATGAAATCATGGAGGACCGGGTGGGCGGGTTGCCGATTATCCGCGCCATGAGTGAGATTGCGGGCAGCGTTGTGATGCTGATTGCGGCCGAATACCTCAACAGCGCAAACGGGGGCAGGGGGATCCTGCTGGGCGGCGTGACGGGCGTACCCCCGACCAAAGTGGTCATACTCGGGGCAGGCACCGTCGCGGAGTACGCCGCCAGGGCGGCCATCGGGCTGGGCGCAGACATTAAAGTTTTTGATAAGCATGTATACAGGCTGCAGCGCCTGAAATATGCCGTCGGGCAGAACCTTTACACATCAATCATCGATTCGGATACGCTGAAGGAAGCGATCAGCCGGGCCGATGTGGTGATCGGGGCGATGCGGGCAGAGGAAGGGCTGAGCCCTTGTGTGGTGACCGACGAAATGGTAGGGATGATGCGGCCGAATTCGGTGGTGATCGACGTAAGCATAGACCAGGGAGGCTGCTTTGAGACGTCGCGGATGACCACCCACAAGGACCCCGTATACCGGCACCACGACGTGATTCACTACTGTGTTCCCAACGTGGCAGCCAGGGTTTCTCATACGGCAAGTGCTGCCCTGAGCAACATATTCCTGCCGTTCCTGCTGAAAATCGGTACCATCGGGGGAATAGAGGAAATGATTTATTCGGATCCCTGGGTGATGAAGGGGGTGTTCTGTCACAAGGGGACGCTCACCAATTCGTTTATCGCCCGGAAATTCAATATGCGGTACAAGGATCTTTCCCTGCTGATCGCCGCACGGATGTAAGACGATAATTTTAGAGACATGATCAACCATAGCAACGAAAACATACTGCTGGATGACGCCAATTCGCCGGAGGTAAACCGGAAGCTGCTGGGAAGCGTATCCAATGATTTTGTGAAAGTCGCGGACCAGCTGAAAGAAGCTTCCTACCATATCCGGAAGCGCGGATTTTCCGAGCACCCGGTATTTGTGGTGGCGCGGTCCGGAGTGGAGGTGGGGCAGCTGCTGTACGCGGCGGGTGAGTTGGGAAATGAATGGAACTACCGGGCGTCCTTCCTGAATGAATTTATCGGGCGCAAGCTGGTAGGAGAGGAATCTGTTGACCTGTTTAAGGAGAACTACCGCAATCCCGACGAATACTGCTGTCTTTTCGTGATCGAAAATGACTTCGCAGGCTTTGTATTTGTGCCGTATCCTGAAGATTGAGGCGTTTGGGGGTTTATAGTTCTATAAGTTCTAAAGTTATTTTAGTTCCAAAGTTACACTCCCGGAACGCCCTGAACTTTAGAACTCTTTGAACTCCAGAACGCTCACAAAGTCTCCCCTGTCAGCCGCGCCTTGCATCAGATCATTTCCAGTATTCTTTCCGTCGCCACTTCATACCCGATTTTTTCTTTGAGCGCGCCAACAGGTACCCGCTCCTGCTCCGTGCTGTCGCGGTGCCGGATGGTTACGGTATCGTCCTCCAGGGTCTGGTAATCTACGGCGACACAGAAGGGCGTACCGATGAGGTCCTGGCGGGTATAGCGCTTGCCTATGGCAGCGTTGTCATCATATACGGTACGGAAGGAGGCCTTCAGCGACCGGGCGATGGCCTGTGCTTTTTCGGACAGCCCGTCTTTTTTGACCAGCGGCAGGACGGCGGCCTTTACCGGTGCCAGGGCGGGGTGCAGTTTAAGGTAGGTCCTTTCTTTGGCAGCTTCCCCTTCTCCGGTGGTTTCTCTGGTATAGGCATTGCAGAATGTCGCCAGGAACAGCCGGTCAGCCCCGACGGAAGTCTCTACCACGTAGGGGATGTAATTCTGGTTGATTTCCGGGTCGAAGTACTGCAGCTTTTTCTTTGACAATTCCTGGTGATTGCGAAGGTCGAAATCGGTCCTGGAATGTATCCCCTCGATTTCGCGGAAGCCGAACGGGAACTCGAACTCGATATCCACCGCCGCGTTGGCGTAGTGAGCCAGCTTTTCATGGTCATGAAACTGCAGCTTTTCAGCCGGCAGGCCGATGGCTTTGTGGAATTTCAGCCTGGATTCCTTCCATGTGTTGTACCATTCCATCTCGCTGCCCGGGCGCACGAAAAACTGCATTTCCATCTGTTCAAATTCCCGCATCCGGAAGGTAAACTGGCGGGCGACGATTTCATTACGAAAGGCTTTACCGATCTGGGCGATACCGAAGGGCACTTTCATCCGGCCGCTCTTCTGCACGTTCAGGAAGTTGACGAATATTCCCTGCGCAGTTTCGGGACGCAGGTAAATGAGGCTGGAATCCTCGGCTACCGAACCTACCTGGGTGCTGAACATCAGGTTAAACTGCCTGACCTCGGTCCAGTTGGAAGTGCCTGATACGGGGCAGGTGATGTTTTCGGCTATGATCAGCTCTCTTACCCCTTCCAGGTCCTCAGCACCCAGCAGACGGCCCATCTCGTTCAGCAACGCAGCGGATTTGTCGGCGTCTCCCTGCTGCAGGTACCACTCCGCTTTGCCTTCCAGGAGCTGGTCGGCGCGGTATCTCTTCTTGGAATCCCTGTTGTCAATCATCGGATCGTTAAACCCGTCAACATGACCGGAAGCCTTCCAGGTCAGGGGATGCATGAATATGGAAGCGTCTATCCCTACGATATTGTCATGAAGCTGCGTCATGGCTTTCCACCAGGCCGACTTCAGGTTGTTTTTCAGCTCGACGCCGTTCTGCCCGTAATCATAAACAGCCTGGAGGCCGTCGTATATTTCCGAGGAAGGGAACACAAAGCCGTATTCTTTCGCATGCGCGATGATATCTTGCAGAGAGGTAGCCGGTAATTGTTGCGCGGTAATACGCAAGCGGTGCAAAATTAGTGATTTTGGCCAATATGCAACGTAGGCGCGTCAATACTTCTGCCGCAGCGGTGACGATCGGGAACATTTTCGTATCTTTAGCTAACCTGCACACTAAAAATTACACACGCTATGCTCAGAAGACTGCTGTTTTTCTTCGAGGACTTCTTCGGTATTTCACCAAGGGAAGCCAGGGGCGCGCTGGCCCTGCTTGTCCTTTCTTTTTTTATGCTGCTGGTGCCGACCTTTTTCCGGAAGCTGGCACCCGTGTTTTTCAACCGCCCGGACGGTCCTCCGGCGGCGTCGCTGGACAGCCTGGCGGAGGTGCTGAGATCGGCCGCTGCGGTACCCGCTTTTCCGTCATCCCGTCCGGCGGTCCCCGATTCTTCCTCCCGGATTGCGTATTTTGTCTTCGATCCGAATGCGGCGAGCATCCCGCAGATGCAGCAGCTGGGTTTTCCGCCGTACCTGGCGCAGCGCATCGACAAATACCGGGGCAGGGGAGGGAAGTTCCGGAAGGCGGATGACCTGCTCAGGATTTATGGCTTCCCGGAAGACCTGTTTGCGCGGGTGCGGCCCTATGTCCGCATCAGGCAGGCGGAATCTGCAAAGACGGGCTCTTCCGCCCCGTCTCAGGCGCACCCGGCAAAGGGCTTTGCGGCATTGACCCCGTTTGACATCAACACGGCGGATACCGTACAGCTGCAGCGGATCAGGGGGATCGGGTCAAAGCTTGCGCAGCGGATCGTCAGGTTCAGGGACGGCCTGGGTGGATTCCACAATGTATCCCAGCTGCAGGAAGTATTCGGGTTGAGCGAGCCCGTGCTGGAGGAATTGTACAAATACTGCCGCGTAGAGTCCCCGGTGCAGAAAGTCCGGATCAACGAGGTGTCGTATGAGGGGCTCCTGGCCCATACCTACCTGCGTAGGGAAAGACGGCTGGTCGGTATTATTATCCATTACCGGCAGCATCACGGCTCCTACCTCCGGCTTTCGGACCTGCTGCACCTCGAGGGAGCGGACCCGGACGTAATCAGGAAGATGGAGCCCTACCTGGATTTCCGGTAGACGGGGCGACGTTCGGGGCAGTTTACAGGCTGCTTATAAATTGCAGGCTCCTGCGTTCGGCCCATGAAAATTCGTCGTTGGCGAGGGTAAACCCTACATGCCCGCCGAACGCGGGAGTTTCCAGGTAAAGAAAGGGATGCTTCTCGGCCAGGCCGGGTACGGAGCATTCGGGTGCAAGTATGGGGTCGTTCTTGGCGTTGAGCAGCAGCGTCGGGACGCTGATTCCGTGCACGAAATTTTTTGCGGAAGTCTGGTAATAGAAATCGGCAGCGTCCCGGTATCCGCCGAGCTTGGATGAAAATGCCTCGTCAAAGGCCAGCCAGCTGCGGGTATGCGCCAGCTGGGCGACATCGAGCATGCCCGGGAAATGCCGGTCTTTCTGCCGGATTTTCTTCGCGAGCTTGCTCATGAACCGCCTTTTATAGATTGCGTTAAAGCCCCGTTCAATGTAATCGGAGCTGGCTTTGATATCGGTGGGTGCGGAAATCGCTACGCCGCACCTGACCTGGCCGGGGACTTCCTTCCCGTTGACTCCCAGGTATTTGAGCGTGATATTTCCGCCCATGCTGAAGCCGATGAGTACGATCCGCTCATAGGGCCTGGTACGGAGCGCATGGCGGATCACGGCGGCGATGTCCTGGATTTCTCCATGGTCGTACAGGCGGAAGTTGCGGTTCATTTCGCCGCTGCAGGACCTGCAGTTCCAGGCGAGCACATCCCAATGCGCCCCGGCCAGCAGCTTCCCCATGCCCCTGATGTAAGGACGGGAAGTATCGCCTTCGAGTCCATGCGTGATGACGGCCAGCTGCCCGGATCCCGAATCCAGCCAGTCGAGGTCGAGGAAATCGCCGTCAGGTAGCTCCAGGCGCTCGCGTTCGTAGGTTACGCCGGATACCGTACGGAACAGGCTGGGCACTATCGTCTGGAGGTGAGCGTTGCAGAGGTACCAGGGCGGACCTTTGTAGGAGGATTGGCGAATCAGCGGCATATTTGAAAT
>JBEBSO010000135.1:0-8070 GCA_040394275.1 Telluribacter sp. | reverse complement strand
AATGGTTCTGGGATATGGATTATGACCGAATAGATTGGCAGGCTTCCTACAAATCTGTCGTAGCCAGAATCATAGAGAGAGCAGGTCCGGAGCATTGGGAAGAGCTGATACGTTTTTATGGTCGAGAAACCGTCTTAAAGGTCCTCAAGAATGAAATCGTATTTCTGCCCGATTATGCTATCGAGAAAGTGAGCTCCTATTTCCATATCGAGAAAGAGGAAATGTTATGCTACATACGGAAACGGTCGAAACCAGGACACTGGATCTGATCCGGGCCTTGATGTCCAACACTAAATTTCAAGATTTTTTTCTAGTTGGCGGGACTGCATTATCTCTCAAATTGGGACACCGGATGTCTATAGACATCGACATGTTTACTGACAAAGCCTTTGATACGGCATCAATAGTTGAGCACTTAGAAGGGAACTATGGATTAACCGATGGCAATGTGATCAAAAACGCTGTATTCGGCTTTATAGAAGATGTCAAAGTCGATTTTATCAGTCACCAATATCCTCTTATCAAACCTCTGGAGGTAAATGACGGTATCAGGATGCTCTCATTGGAAGATATAGGAGCGATGAAACTACACGCTATTGTGCAAAATGGTAGCCGGCTGAAAGACTTTATTGACGTATACTATCTGTTAGAAAAAATACCTTTCGCTCTACTATCTAAGGTTTACTGTGAGAAATACCCGAACGCAACCCCTCAAATGGCACATTCGGGGCTACTGTATCATGCAGATATCGATTTCTCCATCCCGGTAACCATGCTAAAAAATGAACCGGACTGGTCAACAATCGATAGTCGACTTAAACATGCAGTACTCAAAAATCAATGGAAGATCTTCGACCAAGCCGAGGTGAAAAAGCAAAACAGGCGAAACCGGGGTAAAGGGCTTTGATTGTAAAGAATCATGAAATTTTTTCCACGGCTGTATCCCACGTTTCAGAGATTTTTTACAGATAGTACTACTCTTGGCAAAACAAGTTTTGTAGACAATAGCCGAACAAGTTAGAAATTTGATATAGGAGACTTTGGCTGCATACAATTCAGGATGTTCCTTCGCTACAAACTCAGATCACTGCTCACTTTTTTCCGAAAAAGAACCAAAGTCGTGTTCATCCGGTAAAAGGAAACGTACGAGTGCTTGGTAAGATTCTAACAAAGTAATCGATTATTGGTTTGATGCAAAGCAACAAACTTTTAAACTTCCCCCCAACTTTTCGGTTTGATCCACAGGTACTCTACTAAAGGCGAGAAACTTTCCAATACAATCTAAGCTTGATTAAGGCACAAACCTAGAAAAATACAACACTCCCCACAACTTTTGCTCTTGATCCTTATCTACCACATTAACAGCACCTTACCTCACAAAAAAACCGGAACTTCCGATGAAAATTCATCAAAGTTCCGGCTGGTGCCGAAGGCGGGACTCGAACCCGCATGGGGGAACCCCCACACGCCCCTGAAACGTGCGTGTCTACCAGTTTCACCACTTCGGCATTGTGGCCACAAATATACGGTTAGTTCTGAAATCTGTAATATTTCAGACAAAATTTTTCTACACCGGGATACTCTGCCGGTAGCTCGGTATATCAATATGTCCGAATCCGAGGTCTTCCAGCTTGAATTTAAAGGCAATCTGTGACTCGTAGTCGCCGTGAACAAGGAAGGTCCGCTTTACCAACGCCGGGTTCTGGCAGGCCAGGAACTGTATCATCTCGTTGTAGTCGCCGTGACCGGAGAAGGAATCCATCACAGCGACGCTGGCATTCACCTTACATACTTCCCCGAAAATCCTCACCTCTTTCTCCCCGTTTTTAATGGCGCCGCCCAGCGATTCGGGAGAGCAGTAGCCCACCATCAGCACGGTAGTGGTCGGGTTCTCGATGTTGTTGCGCAGATGGTGCTTGATGCGCCCGGCTTCCGCCATCCCGGAGGCGGAGATGATGATGCATGGCTCCTTCCTGCTGTTGAGCGCTTTCGACTCTTCCACGTTGGAAATGTAATGGAGGTTGGGAAAAGCGAAGGCATCCCCGTCTTTCTCAATGTACTCCAGGATTTCGGGGTTAAAGCACTCGTCGTGCTTTTTCATGACGCCCGTGGCTTTTATGGCGAGCGGACTGTCGATGTAGACGGGAATACGGGGCAGCAGGCCCAGGCTGGACAGCTGATCCAGCGCATAGATCAGCTCCTGGGTACGGTCAACGGCAAATGCGGGAATGATCAGCTTCCCCTTTTTTTCGACGCAGGTTTCCCGGACGATCCGGACGAGACGATGGAGCATATCGCTTTCGGGCTCGTGTAGCCGGTTGCCGTAGGTAGATTCACATATCAGCAGATCGGCCTGCGGGAACGCCTCTGGTGATTTGAGGATCCGGTCGTTGGGCCTGCCTATGTCGCCGGTGAAAGTAAGCCTCTGGAAATTTCCCTTGTCGGGAATGACCATGTGGACGGCAGCGCTTCCCAGCAGGTGTCCCGCATCCGTAAAAAAGACTTCCACTTCGTTTCCCAGGGTAAAAGGTCTTCCGTAAGGCACGGTCTGCACCTGGCTGAGGGCCTGCGCCACGTCATCGGGAGTATAGAGCTGGTCCAGGGTGGCGCGCCCCTGGCGGATTCTCCGTTCGTTGATTCGTTTTACGTCCTTTTCCTGTATATAGGCGCTGTCGTACAGCATAATTTCACAGAGATCCGCCGTTGCATCGGTGCAGTAGATCGGTCCCCTGAAGCCTTGCCGGACGAGCCGGGGGATGAGCCCGGAGTGATCTATGTGCGCATGGGAAAGTATCAGGTAGTCGATTTCGGACGGTTTGAACCCGAAATCCTGGTTGAATTCGTCTGTGTTGATGCCCTGGAACAACCCGCAGTCGAGGAGGATACGGGTTCCTTTTTCAGTGGTAACCAGGTGCTTGCTGCCGGTGACGGTTCGGGCAGCTCCGAAAAATTGAATTTGCATAGGATAGCTTTTTGGTGGATGCTTTGCCGCCGGGTATCCCGCAGAAGGCCCGGCGCGGGTAAGTTAGTTAATTTTTGGTTCATCTTTCAGGACGAATATGCCGTTGAGGTTCCTGCCGGCGCCGTCGAAATCCAGTCCGTAGCCGACAACAAACCTGTCCGGGATCTCAAAACCGGCGTACCGGATGCGGACCGGGTTGCGGAGCGCAGCGGGTTTAACCAGCAATGTCGCTACTTCTACGGACCCGGCGCCTTTTTCCCTGAGCTGTGAAATGAGCCGGGAAACGGTAAGCCCGGTATCGACGATGTCCTCGATGATCACCACATGCCGGTCGCGCACTTCGGTCTCCAGCCCGATGATTTGCTGCAGTGTGCCGGTGGAAGCGGTGCCGTGGTAGGACGATACCCGGACGAATTCAAGGTCGCATTCCACGTCCACCTGCTTCAGCAGCTGCCCGGCAAACATAAAAGCGCCGTTGAGCACAATGACGAACAGCGGCTTTTTGCCGGCGTAGTCCCCGCTGAGCTGATCCGAGAGCTCCCGGATGCGGAATTCCAGCTGCCTGGCGCTGGGCAGGGGTTCGAAATGCCGGTGGTGAACGGAGACCATACGCCTGAAATTTGTACCGATTTGAGGGCAAATTAAGGTAATTTTAAAAATCCAACCCGTTTTAAACGGAATTTTAGGCTCAATCGTTAGTATTGCAAAGATTTGGCGGGATGCCAAAGGATTTCCAAAAAGCCCCGGGGCCGGGATAGAAGTAAAATGTTACAAATCATGACCAGGAGCGGACTGTTGCTGTTTTTTATTTTTTCCTTTGCGCTGTCTGCCCGGGCCCAGCTGTATTCTGCGTCAGATTTTGACAAGGACTTTGACATGCTCCTGAAAAATCCGGCCGTACAGCTGGAATCGGCGGAAGCGGTCAACATGCTTTACAATTACAAATTCAGCGAAGCGGACAGGGAGTTTCGCTGGCTGCAATACCGGTATCCGAGGCACCCGATGCCCCATTTCCTGATGGCCCTGGCCGAATGGTGGAAAATAGTGCCCAATACCGACAACAAGGCTTACGACAGCAAGTTCCTGATGCATCTCGACTCGGCCATCGTCCTGGCGGAGCGCCTGTACGATGAACAGGAAAAGAAAGTGGAGCCCGCCTTTTTCCTGGCGGCGGCCTATGCGTATAAGGGAAGGCTGTATTCGGAGCGGAAAATGTGGGCAAAAGCTACATTCGCGGGGAAAAATGCGCTGAAATACCTGGACAGAAGCAAAGGGTACGGCGAGCTGAGCCCCGAGCTGCTGTGCGGGGACGGGCTCTATAATTACTATGCGGAATGGATCCCGAAGGAGTATCCCATGCTGAAGCCGATCTTCCTCTTTTTTCCCAAGGGGAACAAGCAGCTGGGGGTCAAACAGCTGGAAGATGTGGCCTTCAACGCATTTTATACCCGGGTGGAAGCCAGGTATTTCCTGCTGCAGATCTACAGCATGGAAAACCAGCATGTCAAAGCATACGATATGGCCAAATACATGTGGCAGACTTATCCTGATAATCCTTATTTTGAACGTTATTTTTGCCGTACGGCCTTCGTAACCGGCCGGATGGATGAAGCGGAAAAGGCGGCCGGCAACATACTGGCAAAAATAGAAAGGGGACAGGTAGGGTATGAAGGGGTGAGCGGAAGGAATGCAGCCTACGTGAAAGGGTACTACCAGCTGAATTTTTACAGGAATTTCGACGAAGCCAAAAAATATTATCAGCAGGCCATCGTGTTTTCCGAACAAACCAAATCCACAGGTGCCGGCTACTATGTGTCTTCGCTCGTGGCGCTGGGGAAGATAGGCGAAGCCCAGAAAGATCTTGAGACCGCTCAGCGGTACTACAAGCTGGCGCTTGACCGTGCCGAGTCGAAGTCATCCCAATACAACGAAGCCAAAAAGGCGATAGAGCGATTGAAGAAATCGAGGCGCGATGAGCGCAGGGCAAACAGGCGGAAGTAACAGAACAATTAATTTATGGCGAGCTATTCCCATCAGTATCTGCAGGAATTTGTAAGAAAAGTATTTGAAGCAATCGGTTGTCCGCCGGAGTCGGCAAAGCTGGCCTCGGATGTCCTGGTGGCAGCCGATCTCCGCGGTGTCGACTCGCACGGGATCGCCAGGCTGGCAGGCTACGTCCGTTTGTTTGACCACGGCAGGCTGAATCCGGATCCGGTTGTGCGGATCGTACACGAAACACCTTCGACGGCAGTCGTGGACGGAGACAAAGGGCTGGGGCTGGTGGTCGCGCCGCAGGCAATGAAAATCGCGATGGAGAAGGCAGGTTCGGTTGGATCGGGATGGGTTTCGGTCAAAAACTCGAATCACTTCGGTATTGCCGGCTACCATGCGATGATGGCGGTACCATCCGACATGATCGGCTGGGCCATGACCCACGCGGCCCCGCTGGTGACGCCTACCTTTTCACTGGACAAAATGCTCGGGACCAATCCCATTGCGGTGGCGGTGCCGGCGGGCGAAGAGCCGCCCTTCCTGGCTGATTTTGCTTCGACGGCTGTAGCCTACGGCAAATTCGAGATTTTCCAGCGCCTGGGACAGCCCGTGCCGCAGGGCTGGGCGCAGGATGTGGAGGGCCTGCCTACCACCGATGCGCATGCGGTGAAGAACGGCGGCGGCCTCCTGCCGTTGGGATCGGACCGCGGGCACGGAAGCCACAAGGGCTACGGGCTCGGCGCTATAGTGGATATTTTTTCAGGGGTGCTTTCGGGGGCCAACTACGGGCCCTGGGTGCCGCCGTTTGCCACTGCCGGATTCATGCAGGCCAATGAAGGTGTGGGAGAAGGGACCGGTCATTTCCTGGGCGCGATGCGTATCGACGGGTTCCGGCCGGCAGCCGAATTTAAGAGCCATATGGACAACTGGATCCGGACTTTCCGCGGCGCCAGGGCAGTGGAAGGACGGAAGGTGCTGATCCCGGGTGATCCGGAACGGGAAACCGAGGCTGCGCGCCGGCAGACGGGCATCGACTTGTCACCGCCGGTGGAAGAATCACTGGCAGAGCTGGCCAGGAGGTTCCGGTTGGCGTTCGGCAGGAAGTAGCGTCAGAATGAATTCGCTATTCGCCCTTTTCTGAATACCTTTGAGAAGATTTTGTTTTTTACAATCATAAGACTGATGTCACGCAACATTAAAATAGGTATTTTCTTGTCAGCAGCGGTTATTTTTACAACATTCTCCTTTTACTTCTGGCAGATCTATAAGACACCCAACCTCCAGCTTGAAAAAGAAGAGAGCTTCGTATTGTACATCCCGGAAGGAGCTTCTTTTCAAACGGTCATCGACACGCTGAAAAAGCATGACGTTATCCATGATATGGTCTCCTTCCGCTTCCTGTCCAGGTGGAAGGGATACCAGGAGTCGGTGAAGCCCGGGAGGTACGTGATCAGGCCCAACACGCCGAACAACGTGTTCCTGGACAAAGCAATAAGCGGTCAGCAGGATCCTGTGCGGCTTACGTTCAACAACATCCGCCTGAAGGAAGATCTCATACGCAGGATAGGGGGAAGGTTTGCCTTCGGGGAGGAAGCGCTGCGGAATGCCCTGCGCAGCCAGGAGCAGGTGCACAAATACGGCTTTGATACGACTACGGTGCTGACGATGTTCCTGCCCAATACCTATGAGATATACTGGACGACCGGCGTGGAAAAGTTCCTTGACCGGATGCACAGCGAGTACAGGAAGTTCTGGAATGAGAGCCGGCTTGAAAAGGCGAAAGAGATCGGCCTGACACCTGTACAGGTGTCTATCCTGGCCTCCATCGTGGAGGAGGAGCAGGCGCGTAAGGTGGACGAGCGTCCCAGGGTAGCGGGGCTGTATATGAACCGCCTGCGCGGTAAGATGCCCCTGCAGGCAGACCCCACTGTCAAATTTGCGCTGGGGGATTTTGGCATCAAGCGGATCCTGCACAACCAGCTGATGGTGGATTCTCCATACAATACCTACCGCAATACCGGTTTGCCTCCCGGCCCGATCCGGCTGGCAGATCTGCAGTCGCTGGAGGCGGTCCTGAATTACGAGCAGCACGACTTCACCTACATGTGCGCGCGGTCGGATTTGTCGGGATACCATGCCTTCGCCAATAACTACAAAGACCACCTGCTGAATGCCCGGATGTACCAGGAGGAACTGAACAAGCTAAATATTATGAAGTAACGCGGCAGCGGCAGGACATCGCTGCCGGACAACCGCCTGCCGGGATCATCTCTAAGTTCAAGCGTATGAAAGCAGTATGGCTGGCCCTGACCGTGACGGCTGCCGGACTGGCGGCATGGAAGGGCGACGGAAACGACGACCTGGCCAGGAGCATTGCCCGGGGCAAACAGGTATACGTCGAAAACTGTATCACCTGCCACCTGGGCAAAGGGGAAGGTGTGAAAGGCGCGTACCCTCCCCTGGCGGGCGCAGACTACCTGATGAAGGATTCGACCAACAGGGTGATCAGGGCGTTGAAGTTCGGGCTGGAGGGGCCGATCCTCGTCAATGGTGTATCTTACGACGGCGTTATGCCGGAGCCCGGACTGGACAACGACGAAATTGCCGATGTAATCAACTACATCCGGAACTCCTGGGGCAACTCTTCGGGCAACCGGGTGGTTACCGGGAAAATGGTGGAGCTTGTGAAGTAAAAGAGCGCATCATTTCAGGCAATTTATAATGAGTATAGAAAGTGCTGACGGCGGGATATACTCGCCGTTTTTTTGTGGTGTTTAATCTTTAAATATTATCTTCGCAGCCGGTAAGGGGCATCCATATTATTTTTTCCATGCACAAACTCAATCTGAAAAAGCCGCTGGCTTTTTTTGACCTGGAAACTACCGGCATCAATATTGTTCGCGACCGGATCGTAGAGATTTCTATCGTTAAGGCGATGATCAACGGGGAGCTGGAGGTGTTTACCCAACGGGTCAATCCTGAAATGCCGATCCCTGTCGAGTCGAGCATGGTGCACGGGATTTATGACGAAGACGTGAAGGACGCGCCTGCCTTCAAAAAAATAGCCAAAAATATCTCGGCCTTTCTGGAGGGCTGTGACCTGGCCGGTTTCAACA
>JBEBSO010000134.1:0-8071 GCA_040394275.1 Telluribacter sp. | reverse complement strand
CTGACTTCCCGGTGCGTCCGCTCCTGGTAGGCACAAAATGAAGCCACTCTTTGTAATACCGTACGATCCACTGGAAAAAGGTCAAAGCAGCGCCGGTGCGGTTCTACAGCCCGGGCTGGGTCAGTTTTCTGTAATGTTCCGTCTTGCCGGGATCCAGCGCGGAAAGCAGGTCAAAAGCCTGCTGCCGCTGGCTCGGGTCTCCTTCCCGGAGCACATTGAAAAGCTCGTCCGACTTGGAATCAAAGAACGAGTTGATCACTACCGTTGCCGGACGCAGCTGAACAAGCTCCCTGATGATACGGAGCACTTCCAGGACAGTTTTCCTGGACTCCGCAGGCTTCTCCACAATCTGGTCCATCGCGATCCGGTGGTAGCTGTACATGGCTTCCCTGAAGGGGACAAACTGTTGGTTCATCAGGTTTTCGACCAGCCAGTAGCGGCTCCGGGTGTCTCCCCCGGAAGACCAGGATTTCTGGTAGGCCGATGAATTCCTCGCCAGGTTGGCCAGGTTAAAGGCCTTCTGTATATAGGGTCCTCCGCCCTGCTTGCTGAACGAATCGTAATCCATCGCCAGCGCGATGTAGGCGTAGTAAGCCAGGATATAAGGCAGCTCCTCCGTGTAGCTGTTTTCGTTAAAAAACATGGGGTTGTTGGGAAGGAACGTAAAATTGAAATTCCGGTCAATGTACGAAAAAAGCAGGGATTCGTAGGAGCTGTTGTACACCGGCCTCAGGATGCTCAGCTGCGCACGTCCCTCGTAATTGCCCTGGTTGGGGGACCGGACCAGGTCGATGTTCAGCTTACATTTGATCCGCTCCTCCTGCATAAACCGGTCATTCGAAAACCGGGTGGTGTTCAGAAAATTCGTAATATAATCCCGGAGCTGGCTCATGATCTGCGCATCCGGCATCTGCCTGGAGTCCAGCTGGTTGTAATTCAGGGTAACGGTACAATGGAGCTCCTGCCCCCATACCCCCGATCCGGGTGCCGCGATGATCGCCAGGAAAGCAGCTATAGCCAGAAAGCGTTTCATTGATCGTTCCAGTTCTCGAGAATGATGTTGAAAATATCGGCGGCGGTCTCCGGCTTCGGCTTCAGCTCAAAATACCTCGCCGTTCCCTCCCTGTCTATAACGGTAATCTTGTTGGTATCGTATGCAAAGCCTGCGCCGGGGTCACGGAGCGAATTGAGCACGATGTAGTCCAGGTTTTTGCTTTCCCTTTTTTTCCTGGCATGCTCCAGCTCGTTGTCCGTCTCGAGGGCAAAGCCGACGAGAAGCTGGCCCGCATGCTTCCGCGCGCCGAGCAGCGCCGCGATATCCTTTGTCTCGCCCAGCCTGAGCTCCAGCAGCTCCTCCTTCTTTTTGATCTTCCGATCCGACGGCGCCACCGGCGTGTAGTCGGCCACCGCCGCCGCGAATATCACCAGGTCGCTGCGATCGAAATGCTTTTCCGTCTGCACATACATGGATTCGGCCGAATCCACGCTGATCCGATTCACCCCGTATGGTGCGGGCAGGCTTACCGGGCCACTCACCAGCGTGACTTCGGCACCCGCTTTCGCGAAAACGGCAGCCAGCGCGTAGCCCATTTTGCCGGAGGAATGATTGCTGATAAAACGAACCGGGTCGATCGCTTCCACGGTCGGCCCCGCCGTGATCAGCACCCTTTTCCCGGCTGCTGCGGGGACATGGCCGAAATGTGCTTCCAGCACCTCGAAAATCTGCCCGGGCTCCGCCATACGCCCCACCCCGGTGAGACCGCTGGCCAGCTCACCGACTCCCGGATCGATGATCCTGTTTCCAAACCCGGCGAGCTTCTGCAGGTTCTGCTGCGTGGCCGGGTGCGCATACATGTCCAGGTCCATGGCCGGGGCAAAAAAAACAGGACACCGCGCCGAAAGATAGACCGCCAGCAGGAACTCGTCGCAGATACCGGCCGCGCACCTGGCCAGCGTATTGGCCGACGCCGGGGCAATGACCATCGCATCCCCCCAGAGTCCCAGGTCCACGTGGTTGTGCCAGCTGCCGGTATGATCCTCGTAAAAAGACGAGAGAACCGGGTGCCCCGAAAGCGCCGCCAGGGTAACCGGCGTAATAAAATCTCCGGCTGCGGGCGTCATGACCACCCTTACCTCGGCACCCGCTTTTACGAGCAGCCGGACCAGGAGGGCCGTCTTGTAGGCGGCGATGCTGCCGGTGACCCCGACAATTATTTTTTTTCCACGCATAAACAGTACGAAAATAAAAAGCCGTACGAACACGAAAGGCATGTCCCTACGGCTTCCCCGACCCGGGTACCGGAAAGAAACGGTTAAGACTCCTCCTCAATCCTGTACCCGGAATACGTTTTTCCTTCCAGGAATTCGTCTATGGCCACGCTGCCTGCTTTGGGCATACGCTCATAAAACTTTGATATTTCGATCTGCTCACGATTTTCAAACACTTCCTCAAGATTATCCACTCCCGAAGCAAACTCGGCCAGCTTGTTGTTGAGCTCTTCCTTCATTTTGCTTGAAATCTGACGGGCTCTCTTGGAAATAATCGATACAGATTCGTAAAGATTACCTGTAACCGCCGCTATCTTGTCCGTATCGCGGGTGATGATGGATGGATTGGTTGCCATATTGATATATGAATAAATTGCTGGTTGAAATTTTACTGCCAGGGGCGACTAGTTGGAGCGCGGAGAGGTAGTCACCTTTGCAGGCTTGTTTTCCTTCTGCTCCGCAATCCGCTTGAGATATTCCCGGCGTTCCTGCTCGAATTTCTCCAGGGTCACCAGCTTTTGCTGGCTGTCGGTAAACATCTTCTCCGCGTCACGCCCGTATTTGCTTTCGGGGTACCTGTCGACAAACGAATGATAAAACTTCACGACGTCCTCGTACCTCTCCTTCTGTTTTTCTGCGAAGCTGCTGGAAGCCAGCTTGTGCTGGGCGTCCACCTTCAGGTAGGCCAGTTCTTCGTTAAATTTCGAATCGGGAAAATCCTTGCTGAAGTTGTCGATCGAAATGACGGACGACTTGAGCGACTGAAGCTGGAAATCACTGATCTTATAGTAAAGCTTCGCCTTTTCATAAGCTTTAAGCTCCAGGCGGGTCCGCAGCTCCAGGATGTACTTCGTACAATCGTCCCTGAACTCGCTTTCCGGGTAAAAATTGATAAAGTCCTGCAAAGAGGTGATGGCCGTCATGGTGCTGGTCTGGTCCAGGTTGTAAGGAGAAGACCCCTTGAACAGCGAGAAGGCATGCATATAGAAAGCTTCCTCGGCATGATCGCTCCGCGCATAGGTATCGTAAAATTTCTTGAACAGGTACTGGCTGCTGGTATAGTCTCCCTGGTGAAACTGGCAGTATGCATTATAAAACTCGGCCAGCTCCGATTCGGTCCCGCCTTTCAGCAGGGGGCCCAGCTCCTCAAACAAAAGCCCGGCATGATAATAGTCCCCCTCCTTGTAATATTTCAGGGCAGCCTCGTACTTTTGCTCATCGGTACCCCGCTTCTGCAACCGGGCAAATTTGCCGCAGGAGCTCAGGGTAACCAGTAAAGCCAACAGAAAAAAAACCGACTTATTCTTTTTTAGCATAGGGCGCAAAGATAATAAAAAAAGCTACACGATTCATAACGAACCCGTAGCAATGTCTGTTGCATGTCAGTACAATTCTTCCCACTGCGCTCGTAACCGCTTACCCTTACTGCTGATGCCTTACCAGCAGCTTTTTGGTGGCCACCTTCTTCCCGTCCACCACCAGCTGGTAAAAGTATACGCCCGAGGCCATGTCCCGGGTGGAAATCCCCAGCTTGGTGTCGTTTTTGTCGAGCGAAAATTCGGCTACTGCTGAGCCCAGGATGTTGTAAATGGATATTTTGGCGTCCCGTACCATCGGAGATACCGAGTAGTCGATCCAGGCCTTCTCGCTCGCCGGATTCGGATAGATATTGGAAACCGTTATCCTTTCATTGGAAAACAATTTCTCCGCAGGTTGGGTAGGTTTTTCCTCCGCTGTCATCACACGCCGCTCCGTCAGCACTACGCCCGGCACTGCCGGAACCTCCGCTGCGGCAGCTTCTTCCGTATGGTCATCGGCGTAAAACAGCGATTTATAATAATTCCTGAGCGCGAGCGTTTTCTGAACCGTAATCGGCTTATACTCCAGCCGGAAAGCCTGCTGGTTCGGGCCCCTGGGCGCCGCCTTTTTCTTCGTTCCCACGGTCAGGCGACTCTCTACCGGCACTTTACTGCCTCCCTCCGCTACCTGGGCCAAAGTGGCGGCCGGTATCGAAAGTGACAGTATGTATATACAAAGTAGATTTCTCAGCATGGCAACTCATTCGTTTAAAGACCGGTATAGGTGGATATTTTCGGGCAGCGGACTACCTATTACAAAAATATACACAAATAATTAATTTTTCAAAATTATTGTACAAACGGCGTCATTTTTTTTTGAATACCTAAAAAAACGTGCCAGAGTACTTCCCGTCATTCCTGCCAGGTGGTGACCCGGAGATCGGGCTTGTCCCCTTCCCTCCAGCTGAATCCTTCCAGCTGACGCAATGCGGGGGTAATCTCATGGGGTGGGATCAGCTTCCCGTCCGGCTTGCCTATAAATACGATCCGGCTTACTTTCCCTTCCCTGAAGAGCATATTCATGCGCCCGCAGAGCACGCGGTTGAGGCCCAGCAGCTGCATGTCCTCGTCCTGGGCATAATAGGCGCTCTCCCCGTTCCCGTCCACCAATACCTGCTTCAGCTCGCTTTCTCCCTGAAAGTAGGCATGGATGGTCCGCCCTTTTACCTGGTTATACTGCCTGACGAGGCTGTCCTCCGAAATAATAAATGCTTTGCTCCTGAGCAGCATGCGGTCTATCCGGTTGCTGACCATATAGGCCGATATCGAATCGGCCTCGAGCTGATAGTTTTTACTCCAGAGGATCGGCTTCTTAAAGAAATGGATCACCGAATCCACCGTACTGTATGTAATGGAATCACACCTGGCCTGGAAATCCGATTTATACAGGTAGATATTCCGGTCGCCGATCAGCTTCCGTGTACTGTCGGCCTTGTTCTCTATCGAATACAGCGTATCTCCCCGTATGTAAAGCGTATCTCCCGATACCAGCTTCCGTACCAGCGCATGCCCGTATATCTTGGATAGGCCTTCCTGGTCCCTGTGCAGGCCTTCATCGCCGGTCAGCAGGGTATTGTCTTTCTTGGCGTGGATCACCACCCGCCCCCGGGCAAATCCTCTCTTGCTCACCTCGTCGTAGTAAAGCGAATCGCCCGTGAGGGTATAAGAAGCGTTGTCAATCACCGTCCGGGTGTCGAATACCGACTCGCCGGTCTCCGAATTATAGCGCCCCTTCGTACCGGCCAGGGTACCGTCCTTGCTTTCGAGCCTGGTGCCTTTGCCCCTGAAATCGGACCATTTGGTCAGCGAGTTATAAAGCAGCGTATCGGTCGTCAGCGTATACTTCTTGTTGACCAGCTTCACTTTCCGGTAGTAATTGTACTCCTTGGTGCGTGTGTTGTAAAACCCTTCTTCGCTCGTCAGCACGTTTTCCTTGTCTACCGTACGCCCGCTCTGCCGGTAATAGGCGATCCCCTGCGCCATGTCGTATTCCAGCTTCCGCGACGTGAGGGTACGCTCCTTGTCCTTCAGCGTCGTCCGGGCGCCGCTTACAATGGCCAGCCGGGTATTGCCGAAATAGAGCAGCGTATCGCCGGTAACCGAAATGGTGTCTCCCTGTACGATACGGACTTTGCCGAAGGCCTCCACCATATTGGTCAGCTTGTTCTGGACCGCGCGGTGACAATACAGCAGCGCACCGTTGTGCTTCATGACCACATTCCCGATCAGCTCGAAGGTTTCGGCCTGCTGTATAACATACAGGCTGTCGGCCTTCACGATCTCCACCCACTCTGTCTCCGGAGTCTGCGCCTGTTGCGCAAAATTGCGCTGTGCAGTAATAACCAGTATGACAAAGAACATTCCTAACTTTACGATCTCTTTGATTACAGAGATGCGGTTTGGTTTAAAAGGGTTGGATCTATTTTTATTTTTTTCAGAATGTTTTTGCATCATGCAGGGCCTTCGTCTGTAACATACGGGACTGTCTTTACAAAAGTAGCTGATAAACCTTGTAGCCGCTTATGCTTGACGCATTTTTAACCTTTATTAACAGGCTGGTTCCTGACCTGGCCGACCGGTCCGTCCTGCTGGCGGTAAGCGGCGGAATCGACTCGGTCGTCATGACGGATCTTTTTGTCAAAGCCGGGTTTCGGTGTACCGTCGCCCACTGCAACTTCCGCCTGAGGGGCGGGGAATCGGAGGCGGATGAACAGTTCGTCCGCCGGCTTGCCTCCGCCTATGGCCTGCCTTTTCTTGTTACGCATTTCGATACCCTGACTGTTGCAGCGGACAAGCGGATCTCCACGCAAATGGCTGCCCGCGACCTCCGGTACCGCTGGTTCGAGCAGGTGCGCGCGGCGCACGGGCTGGACTATATCGCTACGGCCCACCACGCCGGCGACCACATCGAAACGGCCCTGCTCAACCTCACCAGGGGCACCGGGATGGCCGGCCTGAAAGGCATAGCGGCCGTAAACGGCGCGCTCATACGCCCCCTGCTGTTTGCCTCCAGGGAGGCCATCCGGGCCTACGCCGGGCAGGAGAAGCTGGAATGGAGGGAAGACCGCTCCAATGCCGATCTGAAGTACAAGCGAAACCTGATACGCCACCAGGTGATCCCCGGGCTGAAGAAGATCAACCCCGGCCTGGAAGCCACGTTTCTCAGGAGTGCGGAAAGGATCGCCTCCGCCCAGGCCGTGCTGCGCGACGCCTACGATCAAAGGCAGGCGGGCAACGTCAGCACGGAAGGTACGACCGTACGGGTCGGCATCGGCCGGCTGACGGCAACGCCGGCGCCGGTCTTCTTTCTTTCGGAGCTGCTGTCGGCCTAGGGCTTCAGCTATGCGCAGTCGGAAGCCGTGCTGCAGAGCGCCGGGGCAGCCCCGGGCAGGCTGTTCTTTTCGGAAACCCATGTGGTATGCCGGGACAGGGAGGACTGGATCATCACCCCGCGGCCGGACAGCGAGCCGGCGGAAACGCCGGAGATATTGGTTTCGGTTGTACCTTACACGCCCGGCTTTGTTTTTACGGCCGGCGGCCGGACGCTGTACGTAGATGCCGCGCTCGCCCGCGGACCCTTTACCCTGCGCCCCTGGAAGCAGGGCGACCTGTTTTTTCCCCTCGGGATGAACGGGAAACGAAAAAAAATCAGCGACCTCCTGATCGACCGGAAAATGCCGCTCCCGGAAAAAAGAAATGTACAGGTGCTCCTGGATGCCGGCGGGGAGATTGTCTGGGTGGTGGGGATCCGGGCCGATCACCGGTTCAGGGTCCGACCCCATACGAAACAGGTCGCGGTCATCACCCTCCGGAAGCCGCCCGGGCCGGACGCACCGGGGAACGTCTAAAACAAGCCTTCCACCTCTCCCAGCCCCTGCCTGATCAGCCGGAAATCGTCTGTCTGCGCATCGATGATCGTGGACGGTACGTTTCCGCCGTACCCGCCGTCAATGACGATGTCCACCAGGTGGCTGAACTTTTCGAATATCAGGCCGGGATCGGTGGAATATTCGATCACCTCATCTTCATCCCGTATGGAAGTAGTGATTACCGGGTTTCCCAGCTCTCTGACCATCATCCGGGGGATGTTGTGATCAGGCACCCGGATCCCGACGGTTTTCTTGTTGGTATTGAGCAGCCTGGGCACATGGTTGTTGCTGCGGAGGATGAAGGTATAGGGGCCGGGAAGCACCCTTTTCATCAGCTTGAAACAGGAGTTGCTGACGCGTGCGTAGTCCGCGATGTGGCTGAGGTCATAGCAAATAAACGAAAAATCATTTTTCTGCGGCTTCACCCCTTTGATTCTCGCGATCTTCTCCACTGCCCGGGCATTGTGGATATCGCACCCCAGGCCATAGATCGTATCCGTGGGGTAGATGACAAGCCCGCCGTCACGCAGGCAATCTGCAATGTACCGGATTTTGTTTTCGTCGGGATTGTCCGGG
>JBEBSO010000133.1:0-8082 GCA_040394275.1 Telluribacter sp. | reverse complement strand
CGGTATCCATGGAAGATATCTCCAACCAACCGGTGCAGCAGGTCGGCCAGGCCATGCAGGGGAAGGTCGCGGGCGTCCAGATCGTCCAGAATTCAGGCGCTCCGGGCTCCTCGCTGATGGTACGGATCCGGGGCGCCGGTACAGTCAATAACAGCGAGCCGCTTTATGTGATCGACGGCAACCTCGGGGCTTCCCCTTCCAGCCTGGACCCCAACCAGATCGAATCGATCGAAATACTGAAAAGTGCGTCGGCCTCGGCCATCTACGGTGCACAGGGCGCCAACGGCGTCATCATCATCACAACCAAAAAAGGGGTAGCCGGGAAGTCCAGCGTACAGCTCAACGTGTATACCGGCGTCCAGCAGGTTCACCGGACCATGCCCCTGGTCAACGGCCGCGAATATGCCGAATTGTATAACAAAGCCCTGACTTCAGCCGGGAAGGACCCGCTCTTTAAGGAGGTCGGCTCGCTGGGCGCAGGAACGGACTGGCAGGATGCCATCTTCCGGACCGCCTCTATTTTCAACGCGGAGATCTCGGCAAGCGGCGGTACTGAAAAAGGAACCTATTACCTGTCGGGTGGGTATTTCAGCCAGGCGGGTACCGTCCTCAACACCGACTTCAGCAGGATCAGCTTCCGCGTCAATTCCGAATACAAGCTTTCCCGCACCGTGTCGGTGGGTGAAAACATCGCGCTGAGCTATGGAAAACGCAACAGCATCCCGGAGTTCGGCTCGCGAAATGTCGTGCCCAACGCCTGGCACATGGACCCGACGGTCCCGGTAAAAAACCCCGACGGCACCTGGGGTTATCCCAAATTTTCGGATACCAAAAACCCGGTGGCGGAAGCCACCCTGTATACCAATACAACACATAGCCCGGCCATCAACGGGACCGCCTATCTCAATGCCGACCTGCTGAGCAGTCTCCGGTTCAGAAGCCAGATCAACGTCAACCTGGGCTTTGCCAGCTTGTACAACTTCGTCCCGACTTTCGATATCTTCCCGCTGCAGCGTAACCTCGTGAGCACGCTCAGCCGTTCGATCACCCAGACCACCAACTGGGACTGGCAGAATACGCTGACCTACGAAAAATCCTTCGGGCTCCATGACCTGGAAGTGCTCGGCGGGGTGACGGCGCTCTCCAACCGTGTAGAAAACATCGTGGCAGCCGGGCAGAACCTGCCGGCCAATGCCGATAACGATCCCAACCTGCGTTACCTGAACCTGGCCCCGTCGGGTCAGCAGGTCAGCGGCGGCGCAGGAGAATACGGCATGCTTTCGTTTCTCGGCCGTGTTAACTACAACTTCAGGGGCACGTACCTTTTTACCGGCAACCTGAGGGCAGACGGCTCGTCCAAATTCGGGACGAACAACCGCTACGGTGTATTCCCTTCTTTCTCGGTAGGGTGGCGCATTTCCGATGAGGCGTTTCTGAAAGATGTATCCTTCATCAACGACCTCAAGCTGAGAGGGGGCTGGGGCATGCTCGGCAACCAGAATTCCCTTCCCAACTATGCCTTTGCAAGCACGGTCACGCCCAATATCATCTACGGCTTCGGCAATACCATCTCCCAGGGGCAGGCTGCGACCAGTGTCGGCAATCCCAACCTGAAATGGGAGTCGACGAAGGAAACCGAAATCGGATTTGACTTTGCCGGGTTTGGCAACCGCATCTCGGCGTCCTTCTCCTACTACAGCAAAAATACGTCAAACATGCTCCTGAGGGTACCCGTACCCGCCTATTCCGGTCTTACCACGGCCCCCTTTGTCAACGGCGGCGATGTCAACAAAAAGGGCATCGAGCTGCTGGTGACCTACCGGAAAAGAACCCGGTCCAGGTTGATGTACGACGTATCCGTCAATCTCTCCAACAATGTCAACAAGGTGACCAGGCTCAGCAATGTGCAGGCCGCTATTTTTGAAGGGACATTCTCCCGGACTGTGGTCGGGCAGCCCATCGGGAGTTTTTACGGGTACGTCGCAGACGGGATCTTCCAGACCGACGCCGATGTCAGCGGACACGCCTACCAGACGGCCGGCACCTCACCCGGGGATCTTCGCTTCAGGGACCTGAACAACGACAAGGTCATCGACCAGAACGACCGCACCACCATCGGCAATCCCTGGCCCAGGTTCACCTACGGCCTGACTTCCAACCTGAGCTGGAACCACTTCGATCTGAACCTGGGCTTCTACGGGGTGTACGGTAACGATATAGCAGCCAACTGGAAATATTTTACACAAGGCAGCAACTTTTACAATTTCGACCGGGAAATGCTGAAGGCCTGGGATGGTCCCGGCACTTCTAATTCCATCCCGAGGCTGAATGTCAACGATCCGAACAACAACCTGAGGGCCTCTTCCTATTACGTGGAGAGCGGCTCCTACCTGAGGCTTAAAAGCCTTCAGCTGGGCTATACGTATCCCAAAAGAATACTGAACACCCTGGAAAATATCCGGATCTATGTCGCAGCGCAAAACCTGCTGACCTTTACCCGGTACCAGGGCTACGATCCCGAGATCGGGACACCGGGATCCAGCCTGATTATCGGGACAGACGAAGGATACTACCCGCAGCCGCGTATCCTGACGGCCGGTCTCAGCCTGAGATTCTGACCAGGGCGGCCGCCCGCGGTCCATGCATAAATACATATTGCCAATCAGCCAATTGAGAATTTTTATACAGATGAAGAAGATTCTATTCATATTAGCCGGAATCACTGCCCTGACAAGCTGCAGCGATCTGCTGAACAAAGAGCCGCTGGGAGAGCTTTCGGTCCTGTCTGCGTACAAAACCGAAAGCGACGCGCTCAAAGCGCTGACAGCCGCATACAACCCGCTGCTGAACTTCCCGGGGTATGACGGCTATTCCATCTATGATATCGCCGCCGACAATTCTGAGAAAGGCGGGGAAGGTCCCAGTGACGGCAGCTATTTCAATGAAATCGCGTACTTCACGATCCCCTCCTCCAATACCGTGGCGCTCCAGGTGTGGCGCAACTGCTACCTGGGGGTATACCGTACCAACCTGGTCCTGGAAAACGTTCCGCACATTGAAATGAACCCCGCAAACCGTGAACGGGTATTGGCCGAAGCAAAATTCCTGCGCGCCTACTACAATTTCATCCTGGTCACGCTTTACGGCGATGTCCCCCTGATCGAAAAATCGGAGATACAGAGCTTCGATGCAGAAAGGACTCCCAAAAGCCAGGTATATGAAGCCATAGAGAAGGATCTCGGGGAAGCCGCCGAGGTGCTGCCGCTCCGGAGCCAGCTGAAAGCTGATGAGCTGGGCAGGGCGACGAAGGGCGCCGCCCAGGCCTATCTCGGCAAAGTCTACCTGTACAAGAGGGACTTCACGCAGGCGGAGGCCTGGTTTAAAAAAGTGATCGAGTCCAATGAATATGCGCTGGAGGCCGATTTCCCCAGGATATTTACAATCGCTGGCGAATTCGGCAAAGAGAATATTTTCGAGATCAATCACCAGTACAGCGCCCAGTACCCCGCCGCCCGCAACCTCGCCTCGATCCGCCAGGGAAGCGCAGGTATGTATGGGTACGGGTTTGCCAATCCCACCCAGGACCTGGTCGATGCCTTCGAGCCGGGCGATCCCAGGCTATGGCAGACCGTTTACAAAAACGGGGACGTGATGCCGGACGGGAAAATCGCCGATGTGGGAAATTCCGAAACCGGGTACATGAATAAAAAGGCCTACCTGGTCGCACAGGACTTCCCGCCTACCGGCGATCCGATCAATTCAGGCAGGAACGAAATCAAAATGAGATACGGAATGCTGCTCCTCTGGTACGCGGAAGCCGCCAACGAAAACGGCAATACGGCCGCGGCCCGGGACGCGCTGAACCAGGTGAGGCACCGGGCAAGGCAAGGAAAGACGGACGTGCTTCCCGATGTCGAAGTGTCGGGCGCAGCCCTGCTCCGCGAAAAAATCTGGCAGGAGCAGCGCGTCGAGTACGCAATGGAAAACCACCGCTTCTTCGACCTGGTACGCCAGCAGCGTGCCGGTACGGTGCTCCGCGCGTATGCCGCCAGGTACAATTCTGTGAAGGGGAAGAATTTCAAAGACGGCACCAATGAGCTGTTCCCCATCCCGCAAACTGAAATAGATCTCAGCCAGGGCAAGCTGAAGCAGAACCCCGGCTACAGTTTCTGAAACCCCTCCCTCTCCGCACCGGTTTACTCCATCGACTCCCGGTCAAAGCCCATGGCAGCGACCGGGAGTTTTTTCAGGGTCTCGGCGACACGGAAAGCAATCATCCTCCGGATCAGCTCCAGCGGGAGCGCTTCCTTGTCCGGGAACTGGATAGCGGACTTGCTCACTTTATAGCCCCCAAGCTCCTTCTCAAACTCCTTCAAAAATGCCTCGCTAAAGGGGGAGGAAAGAGAAATATGGGATTTGTAAGCGGAATAATAAATCAGGAAGGCTCCCCCGTATCTGAAGGCGGGAATCTGGTAGCTGATCACTTCCTCCGAAGCCGGCGCCGTCTCCCGGATCACTTCGCGGATCGCCTGAAGGCGGCCGGATACTTCCGGCGGGAATTGCGCATGGTATTCGCCGATCGATTTAAAATCTGTCTTTGCCATATGCTATGTGTATAAAAATGACCAATCAACTGGTTATCAACAGGTAGACCTATTCCCGGCCGGGCGCCTCCGGAGCAGCGGCACATTTGGCGCAATTTAAAAAAAGTCCCGCAGATCCCGCGGCACGGCATCCGGGACCGGTTCATTTTTTGAGTTGACCGCTTCTAACAATGCCGGCAGTTTAGTACATTTGCTCACGACAAATCACTTTCTATATCTTTCAATCCGGCCGATATGCGTTGGGGTAATTTACGAAGAAGTTCTAATGTGGAAGACCGCCGGGGCATGTCAGGCGGCGGCAAAATTGCGCTGGGCGGAATCGGGATGATTATCGTCATCGCGCTGGGACTGCTGACCGGGCAGGACCCGGGCCAGATCCTGTCCAATTTCCAGGGCACACAGACGTTCGAGCAAACCGCAACACGTCCGCCCGGTCCGAGACCTGACGACGCCACCGCCGATTTTATTTCCGCGGTATTGGGCAGCACCGAAGACGTATGGTCCCGGATTTATGCGCAAAACGGGGCGGAATACCAGCTGCCTACGCTCCAGATCTTTGAACACGCCACACAGGGCGCCTGCGGCAGCGCTTCGGCCGCCATGGGCCCGTTCTATTGCCCGGCCGATCAGAAAGTGTATATCGACCTCTCGTTTTGTGACGAACTCCGGGACAGGTTCAAAGCCCCCGGAGATTTTGCGGTGGCCTATGTGGTGGCGCATGAAGTGGGACATCATGTACAAAACCTGATGGGGATTGCCCAGCAGGTTCAGCAGCAGCGTAGGAGGCTCAGTACGGAAGAATACAATAAGCTTTCCGTCAAGATGGAGCTCCAGGCCGACTTCCTGGCCGGCGTCTGGGCTTATCACGCCCACAAGATGAGCAATATACTCGAACCCGGCGACCTGGAAGCCGCGCTGCGTGCCGCCCATGCCATCGGCGACGACAAGCTTCAGAAGGAGTCGCAGGGGTACGTCGTTCCCGACGCGTTCACCCATGGCTCTTCCCAACAGCGTATGTACTGGTTCAAAAGGGGATTCGATACCGGAGATCTCAACCAGGGGCGGTTCCAGGACATCCGCTGATCCCGGCCTTTTTTACGCTCCACCATTTGCCAGTTTCCTGCAATGAGCAGAGTCAATCGCGACCAGGAGGACTTTCACAACCTTGATTTCGGGGAAAAACCCCTCGAAAAAGGTGACTATGAGCGTTGCTCCTTCTCCAATTGCCGGTTTGCAACGGCCGACTTATCCGGGGTTGCCTTCATCGATTGTGAGTTTGAAGATTGCGATTTCAGCATGGCCAAAGTAAATACGGCCGCTTTCCGGGGAGTGCTGTTTACCGGGTGTAAGATCCTGGGCGTGCAATTCCAGCAATGCACACCGCTGCTGCTGTCATTCAGCTTCATCAACTCCCGGCTGACGCTGGCTTCCTTTTACGGGCTGAACCTGAAGAAAACCCGTTTTATCGGTTGTGACCTCCGGGAAGCCGACTTTGCCGGCGCCGACCTCAGCGAAGCTCTTTTCAGCAACTGTGACCTGGACAGGACCATATTTGAAAACACCAACCTGACCAAGGCCGATTTTCTGACCGCTTACAATTACCGGATCGACCCGGATCAGAACAAGATCGGCAAAGCGAGATTCTCCCTCTCCGGGCTTCCGGGCCTCCTGGAGAAATACCAGATCATCGTGGCCTGAGCAGGTCGTTCCGCCGGGCTATACTTCCTTCCGGAGCACTTCGAGAGGCGACCTGGAGAGAATGCCGGCACTGTTGACAAGCCCGATAAAAACCGTGAGCAGGGAAACGCTGAAGAAAACCACGGTTACCGGCAGGATATCAAATACAAATTCGGATTCGAAGCTGAACCGGGCCAATCCCCAGCCGCCCGCAACTGCCAGCAGGATGCCGGTCAGTGCCGCCAGCGCGCCCAGGAAGAAATACTCCAGCGCCGTAATGATAAAAATCTGGCGGCGGCTGGCCCCCAGGGTCCGCAGTAATACGCTCTCCCGGATGCGCTGGTACTTACTGATCAGCACGGAGGCGATAAGGACAATCATCCCGGTCAGGATGCTGAACCCCGCCATAAACCTCACGACAAAGCCTATTTTTTGCGACAGCTCGTCCACGACCCTGAGCACAAGCCCCAGGTCCACCATCGACACATTAGGGAAGGTGCGCACCATCTTCTGCTGAAACCGCGCGGAAAAAGCCTGGTCCGGAACATGGGTGAGCAGCACATGAAACTGCGGGGCTTCTTCCAGTATGCCTTCAGGGAACACCACCAGGAAATTGGTCTGTACGCCGGTCCAGTTCACTTCCCGCAGGCTGCCCACTCTTGACAGCAGCATAGACCCCTGGACGTTGAATTCGATTGTATCCCCTACGCTGATGTCGTTTCGTTTGGCAAAGCCTTCCTCCACGGAAACCGGCACGGGCGCTCCTTTCCCGTCGTACCGCCCCTCCCATTTTCCCTTTACAATTTTCTCGGCCGAGGTCAGCGAATCCCGGAAAGTAACCCGGTATTCCCTTCCGAACATATTCCTGAAACGCTTGGCCGTCGTATCTTTCTGAACCATCGAAGCCGTCAGCGCATTGACCCGCTCAAGGCGCATATTGACGATGGGCACCAGCTGCAGCACCGGCAATCCTTCCTCCTGTACCATATCAGCAACCTCCTGACGCTGATGCTGCTGAATGTCAAACAAGACCATATTCGGCTGGTCCCCGTCCGTAGACAGCCTGATCTGGCTCAGGAGCGTCTGCTGCACAAACAGCAGGATGCAGATCAGCATGGTCCCCAATCCCACCGAAACCATGAGGATTACCGTCTGGTTTTGCGGGCGAAACAAGTTGGCAAGTCCCTGCCTGCCCAGGTAGCCCCAGGACGTAGGAAAGAATTTTCTCACCAGCCGGATCAGCAGCTGCGCCGTTCCCACCAGCAGCAGGAAGGCCAGGATCACACTCCCCGTGAAAATCAGCGCATCCAGCCACTTTTTCATCTGCAGCCAGGTAAAACCGAATACCGCCAGCAGCAAAGCCAGGTACACCAGGCTCTTCCACACATCGAATCCCCGGTTACCGCTTTCAAAGGAGCTGCGAAATACATCCAGGGGTGTCACCCTCCGGATGGAGAGCAGCGGCGGCAAGGCAAACAATACCGAAATCGCCACGCCCAATACAACTCCCTGTATAACGGAAAGCACGGAAATACGGGGCACCAGCTCAAAAGGCAGCAGCTCCTGCAGTACCACGGGAAGAAACTGCTGAATAAAAACACCCAGTACCGCACCGATGACGGCGCCCAGGAAGCCGATACCCGTAATCTGGATCAGGAAAATCAGGAACGTATCCCGCAGTCCCGCACCGAGACACCTCAGCGTCGCGATGGAAGGGAGCTTCTCCCTGACATAAATATGAATCGCACTGGCTACTCCCACACAACCCAAAAGCAGTGCCACAAACCCGATAAGCCCCAGG
>JBEBSO010000132.1:0-8114 GCA_040394275.1 Telluribacter sp. | reverse complement strand
GAGATGGCGCACTCAGCTGATCCAGCTGAACTGGTATTCCAGTTCGGGAACACGGGTCCGTTCAGCCACTCTTCTCAGCCTGGCCGGCAGGGCAATGAGGTAATCCCGCGCACGCTCCGCTACATCGTTGAGCCCGCCTATCTTATCGATCTTCCATTCCTCCAGCAGGCTCTCGAGTATCTCTATATAATCATTGGTTGTGTAGACGCCCAATCGCTGCGCGGCATCCGAAAAATGAGAAAAAGTCTGTCCGATCTTGACGCCGCTTTCCCTCAGGAAATGCGCAGGCATGACTATTTTTTTTCGCATCATGTCGTCCAGCGCGAGCATCATTTCTGATTGGTCCACTTCGAAAATCCTGGTCACAAAAGTTTTGTACGCTTTTGCATGACGCAGCTCGTCCGAAGCGATCACACCGCATATTTTCGACAAATGCGGGTTGCCGAACCGCTTGGCCAGCGTGGCCGTCCGCCGGTGCGAAACGTTGGTGGCCAGCTCCTGGAAAGACGTATATACAAAGTTGCGGTAGGGATCCTGCCCTGTGCCGATGTCAAAGCCGTCAGCGATCAGATACTGGGTGGACACCTCCATCGCATGCATATTTACCCTGCCCGACAGGTACAGGTATTTGTTAAGCAGGTCTCCATGGCGGTTTTCCTCCGCCGTCCATGCCCGGACCCACTTGGCCCAGCCAAAAGGCTCATTAAGCTGATCAATGCCTACCACATCCATCAGCCAGGATTCATAAGTCGGCAGGGCCTCCTCCGTAATCGTATCGCCGATAAGCACCGCTATATAATCGTACGGCAGCTCCCGGCAGCTCTCCTGAAGCAGTTTGATCTCCTTAACAAAGTCCTCCTTCCTGGCATCAGGCAAAAAATCCGAAGGCTGCCAGTAATCTTCGACCGGCCGGAGGTATTCTTCCAGTATCTCGTCGATTCGCTGGCCGACAAATGACATCACTTCTTTTCTATGTGCCGACAATTCCATTTTGCTTGCTTAATTGCTATTTATTTTCCAAACCGGGTTTCTACAAACCGGATCCACCAAAGCGGATTTAACGCCTGATCAACCTTTCAGAATAACAGTCCGCATGGCCCGCCGGGTTCTACAAAGATCGGTATAAATTAGGGAAAAAAACTTAAAAATTATTGTTTCTGGCATGCTTACCGCATTTAATTTACTTTTGTGTAAAAAATCCCCCCCGATGAAAAAAATCGCAGACTATATCCTTAGCAGTATTTTCCTGGTTTATTTTGGCCTCATCCTGCTGGTTTTTCATATTTACCAGGTAGTGGCTTTCAATGTATTCGGTAAAAAGGCACATAAAAAATCGGTCGATCATCTCAATTTTTTCCTGACTTTCGGCCTGTACATCACGGGCGCCTCCATCCGCTTTATAAAACGCACGACGCTGCCGGAGGGACGACCGCTTATCCTCGTCGCCAACCACCAGAGCACCTTCGACATCCCGGGGATTTTCTGGTTCCTGCGGAAATACAACCCGGTATTTGTCTCGAAAATCGAGCTGGCCAGGGGTATTCCCAGCATTTCATACAACCTCCGGAAAAGCGGGGCAGCGCTCATCAACCGCAAAGACAGCAAACAGGCCATTACAGAAATAGCAAGGCTCGGAAGCATGATCCGGGAAAGAAATATCGCCGCCGCCATTTTCCCGGAGGGAACGAGAACCGCTTCGGGCGTAATGCGCCCTTTTGCTCCGGGCGGCATTGCGACGCTGCTGAAACGCGCCCCCAATGCCCTGGTGGTACCGGTAGCCATCAGAGGTACCGGCAGGCTGAACCCGACGAAGGGGATCTTCCCGCTCACCTCCTTTAGCCGGATTTCGTGGACGGTCCTGCCCGGAATCGAGCCTGAAGGCAAAAAGCCCGACGAAATCGTCGCGCTTGCCCAGGAAGCCATCCAACGGGTGCTGGACGAATAAGCTTACCGGCCTGCACCACGCAAAAGATTTATTTCACGCCCCCGATTTCCAGGCTGCTCCCCATGTCTCCGGTATGGCCGGGCCTGCTGTATGCTGCAGCTCCCGCGCAGGGAGACCCCGGCGCCTTTTTTCGTCCTTAACAATCATTAACAAATCTCATTTTAAACCAACCCCTCCCGACCTGTTCTAAGAACCAGATTAACAAAATCTATTAGCCATGAAAAAGTTTATTGCCGTCCTGATAATTTTTACGATAGGAATTTCAGGAACACACGCACAGTCCCGTCACCAGGGAGGTCCGAAGCATACGCAGGGCTACCGTTACAAGCACCCCGGCTATGCCATCCATGAGCTCCAGAGAGATGTTCGCCAGCGAATAGAGTTCGGGATAGCCAATGGTTTCCTGAGCAAAAGAGAAGGTAAAAAACTGATGAAAGAGTACGGAAGAATCGAAGACAGGGCACGTCACTACCAACGGAGAGGAGGACTGAACCGGGAGGAAAGCAGGGAGCTGATCGCTTCCCTGGAAAACCTTAAACGTAAGGTACCTTTCGAAATCCGTGAGCGCCGCGGCCCCCAGAAAGGCTGGGCAAGAAAATATTAAGATTTTATCATAGTTAGTTGAAGGTTTAGGGTAATTCGGAAACGGTGTGGCAAAATAGCCATACCGTTTTTAATTTTATACGGGCTTTCCAAAAGCCCTGCCAGTCATTTCTTACACGATATTTTCTCATCTTCAACCAGAGAACTTTACTAACTTTGCAATGACGGCACGCCAGGAAAATATGCCTGCAGGCGATGGCCTGCCTGTGCCGGTCTCATTTTCAACTTTTTTTGCATGCCTGTCAAAAATCCAAAAAGATACACGGTTACAGCCGCCCTGATATACGCCAACGGTCCGATCCACATCGGGCACCTGGCAGGCTGTTACATACCCGCTGATATATACGTCCGCTACCTCAGGGCCACCGGGGCGGAAGTCGCCTTTATCAGCGGAACCGACGAACATGGCGTACCCATTACACTCCGGGCCAAAAAAGAGGGGATCACCCCCCAGGAAGTCGTAGACAAATATTACGACCAGATAAAAAAAGCCTTTTCCGAGCTGGGCATATCTTTTGACGTGTATTCCAGGACCAGCCTCCCGGTGCACCACGAAACATCCCGGGAATTTTTCAAAACGCTTTATGAAAAAGGGGCTTTTTCCGAAGAAACCACGGAACAGTACTACGACGAAACGGCCGGACAATTTCTCGCAGACCGCTATATTGTCGGCACCTGCCCGGTCTGCGCCAACCCCAACGCATACGGCGACCAGTGCGAACGCTGCGGATCTACGCTCAGCCCGCTGGAACTCAAAGAGCCCCGATCCATGCTTTCCGGCGCCAAGCCTGTGCTGAAAGCCACTACAAACTGGTATCTTCCGCTCGACCGCCTGCAGCCGGAAATCGAGGCGTATGTCGACAGTCACCCGGAATGGAAACCCAATGTGGCGGGGCAATGCCAGTCCTGGCTGAAGGAAGGCCTGCGGCCCCGCGCCATGACCAGGGACCTCGACTGGGGAATCCCCGTGCCCCTGCCCGGTACGGACGGGAAAGTCCTATACGTCTGGTTTGAAGCCCCTATAGGATATATATCAGCTACCAAGGACTGGTACATCCGGCAAAACGGATCGGACCAGGGCTGGGAAAAGTGGTGGAAAAAATCAGGGGACGACGCCACCAAGCTGGTCCATTTTATCGGCAAAGACAATATCGTCTTCCACTGTATTATTTTTCCTGCCATGATGCAGGAAGAAGGCAGCTTCATCCTGGCGGATAACGTGCCCGCCAACGAATTTATGAACCTGGAAGGCGACAAGATTTCCACCTCGCGCAACTGGGCGGTCTGGCTGCACGAGTACCTGGACGAGTTCCCCGGCAAGCAGGATGTGCTGCGTTATGTGCTCACCGCCAATGCGCCGGAAACCAAGGACAGCGAGTTTACCTGGAAAGACTTCCAGACCCGCAACAACAGTGAACTGGTAGGTATCCTGGGGAACTTCATCAACAGGGCGGTCGTACTCACGCATAAATTTTACGATGGAAAGGTACCCGCCAGGTCGGAGCTCCTGGAAATCGACCGCGAAGCGCTCGGACAGCTGAACGGTTTTCCCGGTAAAATCGGCGAAGCCATAGAAAATTACCGGTTCCGCGAAGCGCTGAGCCTGATCATTGACCTCGCAAGGCATGGCAACAAATACCTGGCGGATACCCAGCCCTGGCATGTCATCAAGACGGATCCGGAGCGGGTGGCTACCATCCTGAACATTGCGCTGCAGTTTGCCGGCTCCCTGGCGATTGTTTCGGCGCCCGTCATGCCTTTCTCTGCGGAGAAAATAGCCGGCCAGCTGGCCATGGATCCGGGGACGCTCAACAGGTGGGACCTGGCCGGAACCGGCGACCTCCTGCCCGCAGGCGCATCCGTCCGGGAAGCGACCCTTCTTTTCGAAAAAATTGAGGACAGCACCGTCGAGCAGCAGGTGCAGAAACTTCTAAATACCAAACATCAGAACGAGCTGGAAACGGCAGCCGGGGCTGCGGCGACCCGTACGGTGCCGGACATGAAGCCGGAGATACAATACGACGATTTCTCCCGGATGGACATCCGCCTGGCCACTATTCTTACTGCGGAGGCGGTGCCGAAGAGCAAAAAGCTGCTAAAGCTTACGCTGGATACCGGGATCGGGATACGTACCGTTCTCAGCGGGATCTCGGAGCACTATAAACCGGAGGAAATTACCGGGAAACAGGTGCTCTATCTCGCCAACCTGGCTCCGCGCAAAATGATGGGCATGGAAAGCCACGGGATGATCCTGATGGCGGAAGACCGCGACGGCTCGCTGAGCTTTGTACAGGGCGCCAGGGAGGTATGGAACGGGGCTCCGATCAGCTGAGACACAGATGCTGAAGCACAAAAGAGGGGGGATCCGGCCCTCCTTTTTTTACTTTTTGAGGATAAGAAACTCTACACGCCGGTTTTCCTGCCGTCCCGCCGCCGTCAGGTTGGTCGCTACAGGGCGCGTCTCCCCGTATCCCCTGCTTTCGATACGATCGGCCGCCACTCCCTTGCTGACCAGGTAATCCCGGACCACATCCGCCCGCTCCTGGGACAGCTTCAGGTTGGGCAGGTCGCTTCCCAGGTTATCGGTGTGGCCGCCGAGCTCGATTCTCATGCCCGGGTTCTGGTTCATCGTAAATACCATGCGATCCAGCTCCGGGATGGATTCCGGCCTCAGCAGCGATTTGGAAGATTCGAAAAAGATGTTGTTAAGCCGCACGATCCGGCCTTCTTCGATGGGTACCAGCTTCAACGTTTTGCCGGCTATTTCCAGGTTGCTCTTCCCTTTGCCTATTGCCGTTGAATCCGTCAGATCGATATTGATCTCCTCCGCTATGAAGCCGGGCGCTTCCGCCCTCACCCAGTAATTTTTCCCGTAGGGCAATACGATCTTGAATTCGCCGGTCACCGGGCTCGACAGGCCCGACCCGGCTTCTTCACCGTCAGGCAATGTGCCGTAGACAATCCTGGAATCAACCGCCTTGCCGGATACGGAATTGAGGACCTTTCCTCCCAACATGACTACCGGGTCGGGGGCCGGGCTCTTCGATTCCCCGGCAATCTCCACTTTTGAAGTGGTATCCACCGGGGGAGGTTTGGGAAGCGCTATCCGTACGATGTCGCTTTTGCCCATATTGCCTTTGGCATAAGACATGAGGTAAGCATACTCCGCCCCGGCCCCGACGGAATAATACCCGTCATACCCGTCGGTATTGATCCCCGGGCCCAGGTTGACCGGCTTGCTCCATTTTTTCCAGGTCCTGTCCAGGCGCCGCGACATGTAGATATCGTTGCTCCCGAGCCCTCCGGGGCGGTTGCTGGAGAAATAGAGCGTTACACCGTCGGAAGCCAGGAAGGGCGTCGTTTCCGTATAGTCATCCGTATTGATGTCCTTTCCCAGGCTCTCCGGGCGTGACCAGGTATCATTTTTTTGCTTAAAGCTTACATAAATGTCGTCAAGTACGCCTTTTTTCTTTTTGCTGAAAGAGAGAAGAAGGGTTTTCCCGTCGTTGGAAAGACAGGCGGCGTCAAACTCTCCCTTACTTATTTTCTCATAATCAACAATATTCAGCTTCTGCGGAGCCGACCACCCCCCGGCGCGGCGCAGGCTGATGGAAACACCGCGGGTCTCGTACTTCCCGCTGACAAAGGCGCCCTTGATAAGGATTGAATTGCCGTCAGGCGTGATGCTGTAAAGCTGGTTGTACCCGTCGGGGCTGCGGTTGATCGGCGACTGCATTCTCCTTGCCTTCGACCATTTGTTGGTCGTGCTGTTCAACTCCGAAAACCATATATCACCGCTTCCCTTGGTACCGTTTGTATTCTGGGGATGCGACAGCCTGACAAAATACAGGGTCTTCCCGTCGGGTGAAATGACCGGGGCGATCTCCGCATACTCCGAATTGACCATATCGCCCAGGTTTTCCACGCGTAAAGAATCCTGCGCATAGGAAACAATCCCGGCAAAAGAGAGAACAACCAGGAAAAAGTGCTTTTTCAACAGAGTCATCAGACTTTATTTTCCGTTAGGGGGTCTCCGAAATACAACGTCCCTGCCGCCAACTTATTTTTTACTACGGGCCGGAAGTTCTCCCTCCTGCGCGCCGGAGACAAAAACTCAGAGACCGCCGATCACCCGGACCAGCCCGGCGAGGTCCGTCTCTCCGAAAGTGCCGGAGCTCATCATCAGCAGGTTGGCGTCCTGCCACTTCAGCCCGAGCAGGAATGTTTTCAGCTCTTCCGGATCCGAAAAGACCTGCAGGTCATCCCTTCCGAAAGCGGCCTTTATCTCTTCCGGCGACAGGGCAGGCAACCTCTTCTGCTCCAGGGTATGCGGGTTGTAAAACACCGCCGCGATATCGGCTGCATTCAGCTTCCTGCTGTACTGCCCTATAAACTCCTTGTTAAGACTGCTGAAAGTATGTAACTCTGCCACAGCCACGAGCTTTCTCCGGGGAAACTGGTCCTTTACGGCAATCGTCGACGCTTCGACTTTCGAAGGAGCATGTGCAAAATCCCGGTATACGTTCACCGAATCAAATTTACCGATCAGCTCAAGCCGTTTTGAAGCCCCCTTAAAACTCCGGACAGCTCCGTAAAATTCGTCTTCCGATATCCCCAGCTTTTCACAGGTTGCCAGCGCCGCACTGATGTTCTTCATATTGTGCTCGCCGAAGATGAGCAGGGGCACCTCCCCGTAGCGGGCCGTCTTCAGGTAAGTCTGGCCATCGATGATCTTGTGCGGATGGGCCTCGTACGGAATGCTGGTCACATCTTTGCGTTCCTTCCGGCCTACTATTTCCAGCATGTGGTCGCTTTCATCGAAGATGATCGTTCCCGATTTGGGAAGCGCATCGGCAAGCAGCTCGAATTGCTTCACATACGACTCCCAGGATGGGAAAACGTTGTAATGGTCCCAGGCGATCCCGCTGATCACTACGACATGCGGCTGATAGTGCAGAAACTTGGGAGTAGCGTCCAACGGAGAAGAAAAGTATTCGTCGCCTTCGATGATGATGATCGGGGCGGACTCCCGGAGCCGGACCATCGTGTCGAAGCCTTCGATCCCCGCTCCTACCACATAATTGAAATCCCTGCGGCATTCCCGGAGCACGTGCAGGATAATCGATGTAATGGTGGTCTTTCCGTGGCTCCCTGCCACCACGATCCGCTGCTTGTCCCTGTTCAGCCCGAAAATGAATTCGGGATAGGAATATATTTTTATACCCAGCTCCTGCGCTTTCAGCAGCTCGGGGTTGTCTTTCCTCGCATGCATGCCGACGATAACAGCATCCAGGTCCGGGGTAATGCGTTCAGCAGACCAGCCCGTCGTTGCGGGCAGCAGGTCAAATTGTTCCAGCCGGGACCTGGAAGGCTCGTATATTTCGTCGTCAGATCCGGTTATGGTGTAGCCTTTGCGCTGAAGTTCAATGGCGAGGTTGTGCATTACACTACCGCCGATAGAAATAAAATGTATTTTTTGAGCCGATGCCGAAGAAATCATAAAGTATTAAATACGATAGTTCACTATTCAAAACACAGGGACGCTGCGCCCAGCAGGCCCGCATCG
>JBEBSO010000131.1:0-8129 GCA_040394275.1 Telluribacter sp. | reverse complement strand
AATCCCGAATTGATCGATTCCGGATCTACATCTTTCACCTTCGAAATCGTCAGCAGGTTAGCTCCTCTTACAAAGAGACGCAGCTGGTTGAGCCGGAGCCGGTCCACGTGATGTTTCGCGAAATTATAAGCCAGCTCTACATTCTGAAGTTTGAAATAGCCGCCCTTCATCAGCCAGAAATCGGAGGGGACAAAGTTATTGTTCACTCTGTCATAGGTCAGGCGCGGGTAGGCTCCGTCCAGGTTGTCCCTGACGAAGTTGGAATAGTTGGCATCGCCCCACCCGTTCCAATAGTAGGTATTGGTCATGGGAATGTCATACATCGCCCTTCCGCTACCGAGTAAAAACAGCTCAAAATTTTTGTATCCCAGGCTGACATTCAGCGCGTAAATAAAACGGGGAGTCGTACGGCCGATCTGGGTGCGGTCGTTTTCATCCACAACACCGTCGTTGTTGAGGTCAGCGTACTTCAGATCTCCCTCCCGCAACACCTGGTCGTAAAGCTGCGGTACCTGGGTGGCCTCCGCATCGCTGGCAAAACGGCCCAGGTACTGGTGGCCCCAATAGGCATCCACCGGCTTGCCTTTCCTGAACTGGTATTCGTCGCGGTAGTTGGGATCATCAAATTCGACGATTTTCGAACCCGGAAGCGTAAAGTTGCCTCCTATGGAATACCGGAACTCACCTGCCGAGTTGCTGAATTTCAACGCCGACTCCAGGCCGTAATACCGGGTTTTGTTGTGGTTGAACCTGGGCAGGCTGGCAGATAGCCCCGTGATATAGGGAAGCGAGTTGGGCAGCTGTACAATCTGTCCGGATCTCAGGTTGTTGTAATAATTGACTTCAACCCCGAGTTTCCCGCGCAGCAAGACCGCTTCCAGTCCCAGGTTGACTTCCTTCCGTTTTTCCCAGGTAAGATTGGGATTACCGATCCGGGCAGGCGTGGTGACATAAGGCACGTCGTTGGTTGCTCCGAACCACCGGTTTGTCGAGCCCGGCCCGAAGGCCGTGCCCGTTGCTGTTGTCCAGCGGTCCCGGTATTGAAATGGAGCAAAATAGCTTTCAAAGCCCAAAATCCCTGCCTCGCCCCGAAGTTTGAGGTAATCAAATATCTGAAGGTCCTTAATGAAGCTTTCCTCGCTCAGCACCCATCCGAGCCCGAGCGACGGGAAAAACCCGTTCCGGTTGTCCTTATTGAAGCTGTAGGTCCCGGTGTAGTTCACCACTCCGAACACGGTATATTTCTTATCGAAGGTATACCTGCCCGTAAAAATCCCGCTGTGGAAACGCTGCGGCTCCAGGATCCCGTCTTTCACGACGCGGTACAGCATATAGGTAGCGGTCGCATTGATATCGTGCAGACCGGTCACCCTGGTATAGTCCAGCTTTTCGTATATCGCAAACCGCTGGTAGTAGTAGTCGTGGAGGTTCCTGCGCTGCGGATCGTCGATCGCATCCTGGTATTTGGCAATCGTCGCCGTGTCCTTACCATTCAGTTTGTAAGGCAATACGGTATAAGCCGCATACTGTTCGGCCGTCCCCATCCGGATCAGGTTGAGCAGGTCAAAATTGAGGTTGGTTTCCGAACGCAGCCCCGGCACGAACTTCGAGAGGTTGTAGTTCAGCGCCAGCTTGACAGCGGCATTCCGGTTGGTCTCGGTATAGGCCCCGTTCTTGATCAGGTTACCGATCGGGTTGGCCGTATACAAAGAGGAAATACCGAACCAGGGAGTGCTCAGCTCCGGGTCATTGTTGGCATACACCGGGAAAGACAGGGCCGGTATCGAGTTGACCTGCGGCAAAGCCAGGTCGAGCTCCAGCAGGCGGGTATTGCCGCTGCCTTCTGCGGTAGCGTATCCGTAGTTCGGCGAGCGGCGCAGTGATATACCTGCGATCACGTTCAGCGTCACATCCAGGTCCTCGTTGATATTGATATCGAGGTTGGACCGGATATTCAGCCGGTTGTAGTCCGCTTTGCTGCCGATTTTATAGATATCCCCCTCGCCGGTATAACCCAGGTAAGAGAAGTATTTCACATTGCTGTTCCCGCCATAGGCAGACAGGCTCGCCCGGTTAAAGGCCCGGGTATCCTTAAACATGAGCTCTTTGAAGTTCACATTGGGATGGTACAGGTCGTAGGGATTACTGTTCCGGTAGGCTTCAATGTCCTGGCTGCTGTACAACGGGGTCCTTCCGCTATTCTGCCGGGCGATGTTATTGAGCCCGGCGTACTCATCGGCAGACACGAAGCCGGGCATCCGCCCTACAATGTTCACGCCCTTCTCCAGATTGACGCTCATCCTGTGACCGTCCTCTTTACCGCGTTTGGTTTTGATGTACACGATACCGTTGGCTCCGTAGGGACCAAACTGCGCCTTTTGCGCTACATCCTTGATCACCGTCACCGATTCGATCTCCTGCGGGTCGAGCGGCAGCTCGGTGATGTCCACCGGAACGTCGTCTATAATGTACCTGATCCCCAGCCCGCGGCTCGAGATATCCACTTTTTCGTTGATCCCGTAGCGGGCCTGCTCCTCCTCTGCCGAAATACCCGGTGCGCCGTGTACTTCCTGCACATGGAGGCCCGGAACCAGGCCCTTCAATGCATTGCGGAGATCCGAAGTCGGGTAGCGCTCCAGCTGCGCGCCGTCGATCACATAAGAGCTGCCTGTAAGCTGGTATCTCTTGTGCGCGTAGCTCGACAGGGGCAGGGGCACCACCTGCTGAGCGGTTGAATCAGCGGATACCGCTGCCTTTTTCTTTCCCTGCAGCTTGTCTTTTTCCGTCCCCGCCTGTGCATCGGCAACAATAAGCGCCACGCAACCCGCCACCGGCAAGACCAGCCTGCCTAATCTATATATATTTCTCATAAAATTTCTACACGTTAATATTACCATACCTGACCTGGATCAAATGCTTTCAGCTTAAAATAATCAGTTGACAAAAACGGAAGGTAATATTTGGCATCGATCCATTTGGCTTGCCTGTCCTCCGCAAGAGGTCGTCTGGTATACTTAAACCCGGTGGGGTAAGTGGCGCTGACCGGTACTTTCTCAGGAATATTGCCCATCAGCGTAGTAGAATAGGTCCTGGGCGCATCTTTCCACCTCCGGATATCGAAGTAGTAATGTCCTTCGAAAGCCAGTTCAACCGCCCGTTCGTTCTTAATACGCGGCCGGAATGCATCCGCGCTGACGGTAAACCGTTCCTGTACGGGCGCCAGCTCCGCAGCAGGCCATCTCTTTCTCATGAAATTGATCGCCTCCACGGCAGACATGCTCGCACCCGGTGCGGGTGTATTGGGTCCGTAAGCTTCGTTGGCCGCCTCGGCATAATTGAGGTAGAGCTCTCCCAGCCTGATCATAGGGCTGGTATACAGCGGGCTGGTCGGGTTTTTAATGCTCTGACCTCCCCAATATTTCATCATATAGTACCCGGTGCGGGTGACGCCCTGGAAGCCGGTATTCGGGATCAGCTCGGCCCCCTGCACCACGCCGTTGATTACTTCGGTATAGATTTTGGCGGTAACATATCCCGGGATAGGCGCTCCGTTGTAAATAACGTTGAGATAGAAGCGGGGATCGCGGTTGACGAAGGGGTCCTGCTCATTGTAGTGTCCCAACGCCTCGGCTGCCGCCCGGTCCGCTTCGCTATTCAGGGGGTCTCCCCATTTGGTCTCAAACATATCCACGGCACCCTGTGTCGGGCAGAGCCCGGAGTCGTTTGTCGGAGAGGCGGTAAACACTGCGTTGGTGAGCTGCTTGTTCAACCCGTTTGTTCTCGCAATCGCGCCGTAATGGCTGGCCCAAAGCTGCTCGTTGCTGTATTTGACACCTACGTAATTATCGGAATACTTTTGTGCGGTAACCAGGTCGTATCCGTACTGTTTGGCCAGCACTATGGCCTCCCAGTTGGCAACGGCGGCGTCTTCCCAGTCTTTTTTGCCGTTGGCATTGTTAAGCGGGCTCGCCGCGTAAAGCAGCGCTCTTGCCTTCATCGCTTTGGCCGCAACGCCGTTCGGCTTTTCCTGGTCCGGGTGGCTCAGGTGACCTGCTTCACCGGGTCCTCCGTCACGCCTGATCTTCCTGGCTTTTTCCAGGTACACAAAAGCTGTATCCATGTCTGCCGCGACGCTTCTCATGGTTTCGTTCTTGGTCAGGCGCGGAATATCCCACACATCATCTCCGCCGATCGCTTTGGTAAGGTAAGGCATGGCGCCCCAGTACCTGAACAATTCGAAGTGGCAGAAAGCCCGTACAAAGTGCGCCTGCCCGATAAGGTCGTTGATATCCTCTTCGCTGCGCGCGTCCTGGACGCGGTGCACATTGGCCAGCACCATGTTGCTGATCCGGATGTACTTAATGAAAGGTACCAGGATGAGGTTGTAGTAGTGAGGCCCTACGTTATCGCCCAAAGGCCCCAGCTTATGATAGTTGTTCCACATCACGCGACCTCCGTCTGCAAAATCGCACATGTTGTCCAGGTGAAGACTCCCGAAGCTGGTGGTCCCCAAAATACTGGCCTTGAAAACCCCGTTGAGCGTATAAACCACGTCAAAGTAGCTTCTGACGTTCTGGTAGTTGGTAAATACGTCCTTATCCGTAAGGCCTGACGACGGTACCTTATCCAGGTAGTCCGAGCAGGATGACAGCATCCACAGAAAGCCCGCAAACAATATGGAAATATAATTTCTTTTCATTGCTGATTTAGTTTAAAATGCCACCTTCAGGCCTAACCTGCCTGTAATCATGATGGGGTAATAACCAACGGTATATTTATTGTTGGCACCGGTGATCTCGGTAACCCTTTCCGGGTCTCCTTCAATAAGCTTGGTAAGCGTAATGAGGTTGTTGACGGTCCCGAAAACGTTCAGGCTGGATATCCCGAGCATCCGCCTGATAAAGGCCGGCTTAAAGGTGTATCCCATGTATACATCTTTCAGACGGATAAAATCCGCATTTCTCCAGAACCGGTTTTCAATTCCAGCGCTATACCCTTCCGCCGAGGCTCCTCCTCCCCAGGCCAACTGCGGGATACCCCCTCCGCCGTCGAAATAATGCAGTGTGGAGTGAGGCGCACCCTGGTTGTAAGGCGTCCAGTAATTCAGCTGCGCCTTGTGCACGCTGTAGCTTCCCAGGAGAAACTCATTCTCGAAGTTCTGGTTGAAGTTTACATACTTGCCCAGGTTACCCTGGATCAGGATCCTGAAGTCAAAGCCCTTGTAAGAAAGCCCGCTGGACAGCGCATAGATGAAAGGCGGGTAATCCAGGCCCCTGATCGGGTACCTGTCGAGCGCGGTAATGGCACCGTCCCCGTTATAGTCCAGGAACTGGTAGTCTCCCATACTCAGCTGGGTCAGCGAGACCGGGGCAGATTTGGTATGCAGGTCGTCTACCGATGTAAAGTATCCCGAATTGGTCAGGTGCACCCCTGTAAGCATGGCCCCGATGGGTTTACCGGCGTCCTTCACGTGCTCGGGTGCATAGGGAAGGTCATCCTTAAAAATCACCCGGTTTTCATTGAAGCCGAAATTGGCCTTCACGAAGTAGTGCAGGTCGTTTTTCGTCGTGTTGTTGTATTCCACTTCGAAATCGATGCCGTGCTTCTTCATGCTTCCCATATTGAGCTCCTTGAAGGAGTTGCCCACGAGCAGGGTGACGCTTCGCGGTGTAAGGAGCATCTTGTCCCGGAACTCATCATACAGGTCCACACCGAAGGTCAGCTTGTCGTTGAAGATACCGAGCTCGATACCAAAATCCCGCTTCCGCGCCTGCTCCCATTGTGCATTGTAGTTGGCACCGAGATCTTCGGAGATCACGCTCCCCGTTTTGGTGAAGTCGCTGATGTACAGCCACCGGTTCGCGGCGTAGTCGCTTCCGACCAGCCCGTGCGAATACCTCAGCTTCAGGTTGCTGAGCCAGGTAAACCTGTCCTTGATAAACCTTTCGTTGGACACCACCCAGCCAACCGCACCTGACGGGAAAAACCCGTACCGGTTGGTCGGTGCAAATCGCTCCGAACCTGTGTACCCGAGGTTGACCTCCAACAGGTATTTATTGGAATAGTCGTAAGTGGCCCGTCCCACAAACCCTTCGTTGTAGTAGGGAAACTGCACGTCCTCGTTCTTTTGCTGCCTGTTCCAGAGCGCCAGACCGGTCACCGAATGCTTGCCGAATTCGCGGGCATAGTTCAGCGAGGTCTCATAGTACAGGTTGGAATAATAATCGGCCTGGAGCCCGCCCGGCTGTATATTGACCGGCGTCGGGTAGAAAACTTCCGGGCCTTCTCCCGATCTTTCCCACGGGTTTCTTTCCGTACCGATCCGGTCATAATGCAGGCGATAGGTAGGGAACCGGTAGTCGGTATACAACGCCAGCGTACGGTAATAGGTACTCAGCGATATCTGCCCCTTGAAAGAAAGTCCTTTGGTAATGAAATCCAGCTTCTGGTTAAGGGCCAGATCCGAGAAGACTTTGGAACCCAGGTACTTGCGGAATGTACCGTCGTTGAAGTTGGTGTAGGGATTACCAAAACGCTCTCCGAACGGCAATACCAGGCGGGTACCCGACGAACCGGGATAGTCCGTATCCGGCACCTGCTCCAGCACCCATTCCGGGAAATACGCCGGGAAGCGTGCAGGGCCGGTGGTATACAATGTTTCCCACACGGCAGCGGCAGTGACCGGCTGGTTCTTGATGTTGACATCCCCACCCAGGTTCAGTGAGAGCTGGGTGGTTTTTGTCAACGTAAAATCAAGATTGGCCCGGTAGTTGAAACGGTCGTTCTTATACCGGGTATCGTGCTTCCCGTCATGGAAAGCTTTAAAATAGCTGCCCTCGTACTGGTAGCCGAATGAAGTAAAATATTTCACAAAATTAGTCCCTCCCCGGATGTTGATATTGGCGCTGGCCACCGGAGCAAACGGGTTGCTGATCTCCTTAAACCAGTTGACATTCGGGTACTGAAGCGCGTTGAGGGGCGTGGAGGGATTCCGGTACTCCTCCAGGATATTGTCGGGCACCAGCTGCGTAAACTGCTGCTCGTTCATCCGGGCGACGTTGAGCATCGACATCGTCGTGTAGGAGTCGATGTGCTCCGGCACCCCTGTGGCCCCGTTAATTCCGTAGGAAGCGGAAATGTCAAACTTCGGCTTGCCTACTACCCCTCTCCTCGTCGTGACGATGATGACGCCATTGGCCCCGCGTGCCCCGAAAACCGCTGTGGCAGAAGCGTCTTTCAGCACGGAAATCGTCTGGATCTCGTTGGGATCCATGTTGGAAAAATCCCGCTCCACCCCGTCAACCAAAACGAGCGGGTTGGATTTATTCCAGCTGGAAATCCCCCTGATCATGATATTGGCCGCATTCGCACCCGGCTCACCGCTTTGCTGCATCACCGTGACGCCCGACATCTTACCGGTCAGGGAGGAAGTCACGTTGGTATAGCCCGACTTTACCATCGCATCGGTGTTCACCTGGGAAATCGCTCCTACCACACTCTGCTTCTTTTGCACGCCGTAACCCACTACCACGATCTCCTCAAGCTCTTTCTGCTCGCTTGTCAGCGTAACGTGGATGATGGCACGACCGGCAACTTCGATGCGCTGCGCGACAAACCCGACATACGACACGGTGATCACCGCGTCGTCGTCTACGTCCCGGAGCACATATTCTCCGTTCGCATCGGTAACGGTTCCTATCCCGTCCCCGACATACAGGTTGACTCCTATGAGCCGTTCACCCTTGTCGTCCGATACCGTGCCATTTACCGTGATTTTCGCCTTTTGAGCCCCGGGAAAACCATAGAGATTGCTAAATCCTCCCATTTTTTTGGGAGGTATCCGCATGGGGGAAGCTGAGGCCGAAAAGGCCCAGCTATAGCACACCCCGGTAAGAAAAAGTAGAATTATACCCTTCAAATTAAGCATACAGTTTTGGTTCACAATTAAACAACTAAACAGGGAGATCGGGCCATGATAATCCGGTCTGCCAGCCACAGGCTACCCGGCCCTTTTAATAGGGAATAATTAAATATATTTAATAAAATATATAAATCATCCAGCTTCAAACCTATATAACTTTGATCGCTCTTTCAAATGATGTTATAGATTTATTCGCGAGAACGTTACC
>JBEBSO010000130.1:0-8194 GCA_040394275.1 Telluribacter sp. | reverse complement strand
GGCCAGGAACTGCCGCGCCAGCCGGGGCGCGTGCATGGCCGCCTGTTCGATATTGACATCCCTGAAAGGGCTCAGCTTCAGCAGCGACGTCACTGTTCTTTGGGCGGAGCTGCAGGCAATCCATACGGTTCCTACGGGTTTTTCTGCGGTAGCTCCGCCGGGTCCGGCGATGCCGGTGGTCGCCAGCGCATAAGTGGTCCCTGTCAGGCGGCGGACTCCGTCCGCCATTTCCCTGGCCGTCTGTTCGCTTACGGCGCCATATGCGTCGAGGGTCTCCTTCCGGACACCCAGGACGTTCATTTTGATTTCGTTGGCATAGCTGACGACCGATCCCGTAAAATAGGCGGAAGAGCCCGGGATACCCGTAATTTTATGGGCGAGAAATCCGCCGGTACAGCTTTCAGCGGTGCTGAGCGTGGCATTTTTTTCGGTGAGCAGCCGGCCTGTGGTTTCTTCTATTTCATCGTCCCCGTACCCGTACACAAACTGTTCGATCAGGGGCAGTACCCTGGCGGCTTCCTCCTCCAGCTGACGGGTAAGCAGCCCGTCGTCCGTGCCTGTACCCGTCAGGCGCAGCTTGACTCCGCTGAAGGAAGGCAGGTAGGCCAGCCTGATGTGCGGCGGCAGCGCTGTTTCCCAGCCGGCAATCCGGTCGGCCAGGAAAGACTCCCCGATACCGATGGTCCGGATGGTTTTATGGATGATCGACCCCGTAGGGAAGCGGCGCTTCAGCCGGGGCAGCACCGTATGCTCCATCAGGTTTTTCATTTCAAACGGAACACCAGGCAGTGACACCAGGACTTTTCCGTCCTTTTCAAACCACATCCCGGGGGCGGTACCCCATTTGTTGGCCAGGTAAGCGGCATTGGCCGGAAGCTCGGCCTGCTTCCGGTTGAGCTCGGTAAGCTCCCTGCCCCGCCTGGCAAAAAAACCGGTAACGAGTGCCAGCGCATCGGGATGGATGACCAGCCGGGTGTCAAAAAATTCGCAGAGCACCTGCTTGGTGATGTCGTCGCGCGTGGGGCCGAGCCCGCCCGTAACGATCACCACATCCGCATGTCCGAACGATTCGCGGAGGGCCCGGAGGATATCCTCGCGGTTGTCGCCGACGGAGCTTTTTCTCACCGGGAGCAGGCCAATTGAAGTCAGTTCGTTACCAATCCACCTGGTGTTCGTATCAAGTATATGCCCGAACAGGATCTCGTCACCAATTGTAATAATTTCAGCCCTGATGATGTTACGCATTTACGCACGGTTTGATTATTGCAGGGAAAACGGCCGGCAATCCGTCGCCTTTGTACCGGCTCAGGCCGGATTTTTGCCAAAAATAAGTAATTTTTATGGTTATTATTTATGTTTGACCCCGGCGGGGGACCTGTGAGGTTTCTTTATTTCACAACAGTTACAACTTGCCTGCTCTTTTCAACAAAAGTATGATTCGTAAAGTTTTTATCACGTCTTTTATCCTGTGCAGCCTGTTCGGGTGCGCCACGCTGGGTCCCATCATCCAGTCTTCTCTTGAAAACGGCCAGTCCGGCGGCCCCCTTACGAATGCCGAGATCATAAGCGGGCTGAAAGAGGCGCTGAAGGTCGGGATCGACAACGGAGCTTCCCAGGCTTCGGCCGTCAACGGTTTTTTCGGCAATGCAGCCATCCGTATCCTGATGCCTCCCGAAGCCCGGAAAGTGGAGGATGCGCTGCGGACGATCGGGCTCGGCGCGGAAGTCGATAAGTTCATTCTTGCACTGAACCGGTCCGCCGAAGATGCCGCCAGGAAGTCGAAGCCTATTTTCTGGAGCGCGATCACGTCGATGACCATTTCCGATGCGGTCGGTATCCTCAACGGGCCGGATACCGCGGCGACCGCTTACCTGCGCCGGACTTCCGGAAATGAGCTCTACAAGGCATTTTACCCGGTAGTGGACAGTACCCTCCGGCTCAACCGGGCAACCAATTACTATGCGGACATCGTCAATACGTACAACAGGATCCCGCTGGTGCAGAAAGTGAACCCGGACCTGAAGCAGTATGCGACCAACAAGGCGATCGACGGGCTCTTTCATCTCGTGGCCGAGGAGGAGAAGAAGATTCGCCGGGACCCGGTGGCAAGGGTGAGCGAGATCCTGCGGCGCGTATTCGGCAGCTAGGTCCCCGGGGTATCGGGACCGGGAACACGCAGTATTTTTAATTATTTGCCCGTGCAGGGAATCATTACGCCTCCGCGTCCCGTTCTTATAAGTAATTGTAATCAATTGTTTATCCGGGCAACGGACCACGGGCGGGGTGCGTACATGCATATGGTTGCTCAGTGGAAAAAAAGGGAACAAACGCATGAATTTAAAAGGAATTTTCTTTTCATTAATGATTTTGGCGCTGGCGGGAAGGCCGGTGCAGGCACAGCTGAACAAATCTTCGCTCGGGAAGCTCCTGGGAGGAGCGTCCGGCCCGGACGCCGGCGGACTGGCCCAGGAAGACATCATCAAAGGACTGAAGGAAGCGCTGGTAGTAGGTATCGGGAACGGGTCGGCCCGTGCTTCCCTTCCGGACGGCTACCTGAAGAATGAGCTGATCAGGATCGCCGTACCGCCCGAAGCGCGGAAAGTCGAGGAAACACTGAGAAAAATGGGGATGGGCGACCAGGTGGACCGGTTTGTACTTTCGCTCAACCGTGCCGCCGAAGACGCCGCCAAAAAATCAAAGCCGATTTTTGTGAAAGCGATCACCTCGATGACCATCACCGATGCATTGGGCCTGCTCAACGGAGCGGATACATCTGCAACCGCTTACCTGCGCAAAACAACCAATGCACAGCTTTTCAATACATTTTATCCCGTGGTGGACAGTACGCTGAACCTGAACAACGCGACGAAATATTACGGGGAGATGGTGAATGCCTACAACCAGCTGCCGATGGTGAAGAAGGTGAACCCGGATCTTAAAAAATATGCGACGCAGAAGGCCATCGACGGGCTGTTTACACTGATTGCCGACGAGGAGAAGAAAATCCGGAAAGATCCTGCGGCGCGGGTGAATGATATCCTCAAAAAGGTGTTTGGCAATGGCTGAAGCTGATTTCCGGAAAATATGAAAAAATAAATATAATTTTTTTTTAAAAACCTTTCCCACTGCTGGTTATAAAGGTCCGGACTAAATTTTATAAAGGTATTTTTGCTAAATTTGTGCCGTTGATTACTATTGCCGGAACATTACTATCTATTAAACTCTATTATTGTGGCGATTGCAAAAAAGTCAGAAATACACTTTACCGTCGAGCTGGACAACCAGAATGTACCCGAGAAAATTTATTGGGACGCTACGGACAATCCCAATGAAGGAATTAACGATACAAGGGCGATCGCTATTTCTGTATGGGACCACTACCACCGGGGGACCCTCAAAATAGACCTCTGGACCAAAGAAATGGAAGTCTTTGAAATGAAGCGGTTTTATATCGAGGTCATGGGAGGCATTGCCGACACGCTGCTGACGGCGACCAACGACTTCAAGATGGCCGATGCCATCGAAAACCTTTGCAGCCAGCTAAGCAAGAACCTCGATGAGGAAATGCGGACGGCGGCTTCCAAATAGCTGTCCTGCCGGTGTGGCCGGACCCGACCCGAAACTTTAAGTTTGTTCTGATGCCGTTGCCGGGTTTACCGGCTTTTCAGGCTGTTGATCTTTTTCAGCGGTACGCCGTAGAAGGGCGGCTGCATCAGAATGTTGCAGGATTCCTCATCTCCCAGCTCCACAGCCCTTGCAAAATCGGCTGAAGATTGCCTGTAGAGCTTCACCCGCATACGTGCTATACCGCGCTCCCGGAGGATCTCCGGGTTGTTGCCGTGCGAAAACCAGACAGCCTTGTCATACTCGCGGAAGGCATCCCGGTATTGTTGCTGGCTCAGCAGGATTTTCCCTTTTTCGAGATAGCATTCCGACAGCGTATTGTCATAGGAAAGCGCCTGCGTAAAATTATACAGGGCCGAATGGATATTGCCTTCCGCCAGGCTGCATTTGCCCCGGTAAGCGTAAGCGACGGCGGATTTGGGGTATTCTCTCAGCACGGTATCAAAATAGTCGTAAGCTTCCCTGAACTTCCCGGCTTTGTAAAGCTCGATTCCGGATGCGAAGCGCCTGGTATCCTTGCCGGAGGCTGTTTCGTGATCCCCGGCAAAGTAGCGGATCACCAGGTAGAGGATGAGGAATGGTATGAGAACCGCTACTTCCATTGCAATTCTTCTCTGTTCTTTTTAGGTAAGGACTGTACTACTAAATGATAAGAACCGGTAATCCAGCTCCTGAGAAGATGGTCCGGCGCGGCGCCTGTTACCTTAACGGTGTTCCAGTGCTTTTTGTTCATGTGGTAGCCGGGAAGTACATAAGGGTATTGCTCCCGGAGCTCCACCGCTTTTTCCGGATCACATTTTACATTGAAGCTCAATCCGTCACCGTCTAATCCGGTAAGCAGGAAAATCTTGTTTTTTACTTTAAAAACCAGGGTGTCCTCCCCAAAAGGGAAACTTTCTTCAACGCCCGGCAATTGGAGGCAAAGGTCTCTCAAACTCTCCAGGTTCATCGCAGAAGGGCTCTGGTAATCATCACAATGATACAAATTAAAAACATTATAATGGATATCCGGTTGATCCCGTGCATCATTCTGAGATTGAAGGACGCCGGGTGCCGGGGGTCGGGCTTCCTGAAAACTCTGAAAAAGTAGCCGAAAACGTCACCCAGCTGAAAATATCTTTTGATGTTGCTCATTTTATTTTTTTGTTAATTCTTTCACACGGGAGACGGCATACCGGCTTCTTCCTCAGGGTCCGTCCATCTCCCGTCTTCCCGGATCAGCCCGATGAGCTCCTGTACGGCGCTCGAGGCATGCACCGACTTTTTTACCACCTGCTGGCCCCGGTACAGCGCAATCTTATCTTTTCCCATGCCCACATAGCCGTAGTCCGCATCGGCCATTTCGCCCGGGCCGTTCACGATACATCCCATGATCCCGATTTTAATTCCTTTCAGGTGTTCGGTATGCTTCCGGATCATAGCGGTGGTTTCCTGCAGGTCGAAGAGCGTGCGCCCGCAGGACGGGCAGGAAATGAATTCGGTTTTGGACATCCGGGTACGCGCCGCCTGCAGGATCCCGAAGGCGATGTTGTTAAACGCCGAAAGGGCGGCGGCCCGGTTGTCGTTTGCCTCTTCCCATACGGGGGATAGCATCAGCCCGTCGCCCAGGCCGTCTACGAGTAATCCGCCCGTGTCTGACGCAGCATGCAGGGCCATATCCTCCATCCCGGCAGGGTAATACCGCCGGATAACAACGGGAGCCTGTATGCCGAGCTCGATCAGCCGGAAGAAAAGCCTCCTGATGGCGGGCATGGCATGGGAGTTGCTGGTGGACACGATCAGCACGGCACGGGGAGCGGCTTTAAGCTGCTGCAGCACCGCATCGTGGAATGACGACGTATCGCCGGCGATAAAAAAGGGCTTATCCTCCGGGATCACGGTATCTTCCGGGCGCCAGTCTTCCGCAGCAACCAGCGGAAAAGTGTTTACCTGGTCCGGGTGTGTTTTCCAGGCCGGGTAATCCAGTATCTCTTTCAGGCCGTTGGGCAGCATGAAAGGCGCCGGTCTGCTGCCTGTGTAAATAAAATCGGCGCCCAGGTCGTTCATCCGCCACTTGTCCGGTACGGGCAGGTAAAAGTGCCCGATACCCCTGAGGTCTTCATGCCCGTTGATACCGGTCTGCGCGTAGTCGGCGATTACCCGCGGAACATTGATCCCGCCAAAATTAAATACTTCGGCAGCGGGACGGCGTTCGTATTGGAACGGGTCGATCGGCAGGTGATCTACCCCGGGAACAGGCGGGTGAGAAGCCCGGGAGGTATAGCGCCCGATCAGGGCCCTGGCCACCGGGGCTTCGTTTTCAGGGGCTTCGGTAAGTGAGACCCTTACGGTATCTCCCAGCCCGTCTTCCAGCAGCGTGCCGATGCCCACGGCTGATTTGATGCGGCCGTCTTCGGCTTCGCCGGCTTCCGTCACCCCGAGATGAAGCGGGTAGGGCCTCATGTTTTCTTCTTCCAGCCGCTGCACGAGCAGCCTGTACGCTTCCACCATGACCCTGGTATTGCTGGATTTCATCGAAAGAACGACGTTGAAATAATTTTCATCCTCGCATATCTTCAGAAATTCCAGGGCGGATTCCACCATACCGACCGGGGAATCGCCGTAGCGGCTCATGATCCGGTCCGAGAGCGAGCCGTGGTTGGTCCCGATGCGCATGGCGGTACCGTATTCCTTGCAGATTTTAACCAGCGGTACAAATTTGGCACGTATCCGTTCCAGCTCCGCAGCATAGGAAGCTTCCGTGTATGCTATGGTTTCGAAGCGCTTGCGATCCGCATAGTTGCCCGGGTTGATCCTCACTTTTTCGACGATCCGCGCGGCCAGCTCGGCGGCGTTGGGGGTAAAATGGATGTCGGCGACGAGCGGCACCCTGATGCCCTGCCGGTGGAGCTCCTTCCGGATATTTTCCAGGTTCTGGGCCTCTTTGACGCTGGGCGCGGTAATCCGGACGTATTCGCAGCCTGCCTCGACCATCCTGATGACTTCGCTGACAGACCCGGCGGTATCCATCGTGTCCACGGTGGTCATAGACTGTACCCGGATCGGGTAGTCGGATCCCATGGGCACATCGCCTACCGGGACCGTAACGGTTTCCCTTCGCCGGTAGCGGGTCAGCGACGGACAATAAAGTGCGGCTTTTGTATCAGGATAAATTGCCTGATCCGGCATTTGGCTCATGTTTCTGTGCATTCAAAAAAACATAACACAAAAATAGGCAATAAGGATCTAAAAAACAGCAGAAAAAAGGACAAAGGCTTACGGCCGGCACGAAAGTCCGCGGCACCCTGCGGCGCGGTGCAATATCCGCTGGCAAGATTTTTTAACCGACAGGAGACAGGTATCCCGGCATACAGTAGGAGAACCTGCTTTTCCGGCCGGGAACAATCGTTTGCTTTACGGAGGTGTCCATATTCGGGCACGCAGTGAGCGGGGCCTCGCACGGCATATGGGGAAAAATCCCGTTTTTCTACAGTCCTAATGTATTACGTTTTAAAATTTTCTTCGCTATGATTCCTTTATTTGATGAAGGCTGGGTGAAAACACTGATCATCATCGCAGGATCCGGGCTCACCGGGACGCTGCTGATGACCATTTTTTTTAACATGATGTCAGCCTATAACAACAAAATTATGAGCATGCATCTCGTGCTGAGAACCATGCTCACATTCGGACGCAATTACCAGGGAAATCTTTCCTGGCACCGCAGGGCCGTGCTGACCGGTTACCTGGCGCATTACGGGATCGGGGTATTTTTTATGTTTCTGTATTATGTGCTGTGGAGATATGAAATCGTGGCGCCGGATTTTGCCGGGGGGCTATTTCTCGGGGCAGCCGGCGGGGTAATTTCTATCATTTTCTGGTATTGGTTTTTCGTCATCCATCCCAACCCGCCGAAAGTACCGTTGCGGGGCTATTTTACGAATGTTTTCCTGGCGCATTTTGTTTTTGCTTTAAGTGCAATTGTTACCTATCACCTGCTGACTGCATTGTTGAATACCGTGTAGCACATGAGGTTTCATATTTGTTTTTGAAGATTTTTTCAAGCCGTCAATCTGTTCAGAAATCGTTATGAAGAAGAAAAAAAAGAATTCTTTTGATGAGGATCTGCCGGGAAACTATGATGCTTCCGAAGATATTTACCGGCAGAACCTGGTGGAAAAAGAGGTGGATCCCGAGGATACATCGCGGAGAAAAGAGCAGAATACAACTGCCGAAGGCTGGAATTCCAAGGATTTTGCAGACGATGTTTCCGGTTCTGATCTGGATGTCCCCGGTGCAGAACTGGACGATGAATGGGAAAACGTAGGCGCCGAAGACGAGGAAAATAACTACTACAGCCTGGGCGGCGACAATCACAATGATCTGGAAGAAAATCCCGGAGACTGATCGTTTTTTTTCTTCCTTTTTGTCGAACGGTACAGGTGACGAATTCCCGGTTCCGGTGTCTCATTTTTTCAATGGAGACCATCGGGAAGCCACAGGAAAGATGTTGTTGCCTGTACTCTTTTTTTGCCGGAATACGCCAAATAGTGTACCGGATACAGGATAGTTGAAGCGAATTGTTAAATCA
>JBEBSO010000129.1:0-8211 GCA_040394275.1 Telluribacter sp. | reverse complement strand
CTGGGTTAAAACCACTTTCACGCTATCAAGGATAGCCATCCTGGGATCGGAATTCATACCCGTAAAATTATCTGATGTCATTGACACCGTAAAAAAAGCGCTGGCCATCATAAGCCGGGAAGTATATCCCATTTTATCCATAAAACTGTCCTACTACCTGTCGGAGCTGTACGGAATAGCATCCGGAGACTACGAGAAGTCCTTCCGTATCTTGAAATCGGCTCATCAGGTCATTGAGGACCTGCGATATGAAAACAGGAACTGGAGGTATAATCTCAGGATATACGAATACGATAGCATCTCTACCGTATATTTTACCCTTTTTGTATATTGTATGAGCCTGGAGAAATTCAGCGAGCTCTTCGATATTCTGAATGCTTCCAAGGGAAGAACCGACACCGACAGATTCAACCTGGAATTGGCGGATACCGGGACAGCAACCGAAAACATCCCCTACAACACTGCAAAAAAAGAAATCGGGTCGCGCGACAAACTTTTTGAATTGTCGAAGAACGGGATTCGAAGCGAGGATCGGGAAATGTATGAATTACTTTTAGATAATTACAATTCCGTTAAAGTCCGTATACGGAAATTATATGACGACATCTACAAAGAATTTCCGCATATCCTGAATACGCCATACGTACCCAGCCTGACCCTGGACCGCCTGATGACGCTTGCCAAATCCCTGGACATTACCATTTTAGAGTTCTTCCAGATTGAAAACACGGGGATCATGTGCTATGTTGTCGATCCGTACGGATATTCCCATCATTTTTACGGACCCGATGATCTGGATAAAATCAGCGAATTCAGGGAGTTTATTATGGAAGAGTATCAGAGCGCAAATCCGACGCCCGAGGGACACTGGTTCGATACCCTATACCATATCTTAATTGAACCGATCAAAGAAAGGCTTATTGAAAAGCGGCACATTGTCGTCTCACCCGTATCCATGCTCAACGCTATCCCCTTTCAGGCGATAAGGACCCCGGAGGGGAACCGGTTAGGCGCCCTGTATACCCTATCAACAATATCCAGCACAAACCTGCTCGACAGAATATTCCGGTACCAGGAGAGCCAATCCCCGTCCGGCAGCGACGATCACTCCGGCAATGCCCTGTGCGTAGTCTATTCCGGGCGGCCGGGTTCGAAGGAATTCCTGAAAGAAGCTTTTAGGGAAAAAGAGATCATTTCCTCACTTTTCAGGAATACGCATACGCTGAAAAAATCAAAAGCAACACCGGCCAACTTTCTGGATAGCGCCTCCCGGAATCAATATGCCCTGGTGCATCTTTCCTGTCACGGATATTTCGACAGCAGATTTCCTGAGCAATCCGGTATTGAGCTAAATGGCATTCTGACGGTTTCCTCCATATTATCCGGTCTGAGGCTGAAAGGTACGCCCCTTGTCACACTGGCTGCATGCGAAACGGGAGTAACCGATTCGACGGGGTCAAATGACCTGACCGGTATAGCCCAGGCATTCCTGCTTTCCGGCGCGGGCGCCGTCATAGCAAGTCTCTGGAAGGTCGACGATAAAGCTACTTCGGCCTTTTTCAAAGAATTTTACACCCACCGCAGAAAAAAAGGCGACCGCCTGGCATTCCAATGCGCAATAGATTATATTCGTTGCCAGGATGAATGGAGCAGCCCCTTTTATTGGGCCGCTTTTCAGTTTATCGGATTGCCTAATAAATTAAGCCCCGAATCGAATGGATAGGTCCGGATTGCCCCGTTATTCCTGGAAAGAGCTGGTTACTATTTTTGAAAGCTTCCAAAAAATAAACCCGGCCGATCTGGACAAGGTAAGCAAAAACAGCCTGATCAGGTGGTCAGAAAGCTTTTCCAACGCCCTGGAGGAACTGCAACCGGATTCCCAAAGCGACGAGGCTCTGAGACAATCGGTGGAAGACCTTGTCGAAATAATGTTCGAAGACGAATGGATAAGTGAGAGATTAGGGCTTTCCCGCAAAAGGCCGCAAGGCACGGTCAGGCAAAAATATCAACCCAGGACCTCCTTGACTCCCAAAGATCAGGATTTCAGAAGAAGAGTCAAGAACAGCATTTACCAGACCTCTTCGCTGATCAGAACTTACCTCGGGCAAAGCAGCCCGTCCACAGACGGAGAGAAACATTAAGCCAAATGAAATACCTGGAAATACCCGGAAATGAGATCACCCATCCGTTTCTGTACGCTACCATTTATTTGAATTCCAGTTTTGAACAGAGCTGCAGGCTGGCCAATGATCTGGCAGGTGAGCTGGGTGCAGCAAAGCAGGCTGGCGGATCGGGGTTTGATAATTTTATAGAAGAATGGGTATCGATCAATTCAGAAGAAGATTTTCTTTCTTTACGGTTATTTGTGGTTGACCGGATCCGAACCAATGAGCAAGTCCGGACGACCTACCTGTTACAGATCAATCGCGTTTTCAACACCGGGGACGTAAAATCCGGCTGGGAGTCTTTCCACCATACCCTGGTTGAAAAGGTTGCTCCCTTTTTGCTGAAAATGAGCGATCAGGATTTTCATGATTACGGCAGGCTGGTAGGTTATATGCTTATTTATGGTGCCGAAAAGACGCCGGCCCATACACAGCCCGGGGATGATATGGAATTTGCGCTTTCGCCCGGCGAATCTTCCGTAATCAAGTCGCTGTCGGGGGAATCATCCCAACAGGGGCTTAGTCAGATAGTCGTTTCGGCAAATACCGGGGAAAACAATCCGGACGCCAACGATACGGTCGTCACATTGGTGAAGATTCCGGAAGGCACGGGATTAGAGGCCTGTAGCCTCTACTGGGCAATAGTGCAACCGAACGCCGTCGAAAATTTCAATAACAGGTTGTATGACGCCGAATACGGGGCGCTGACAGAAATTGACCTGCTGATGCACAAGGCGCTTCATCAAACCAATGATTTTGAATCGACAAGAAATAAAACAGAGCCCGTAATCGATTTGCTGATCCGGCAAAATTTCGAATTGCACAGGGAGCGCGCTGAGACAAAAGGCCATAAATCCGGCATAGATCTCGGTATGTTCTCCGTCAATTTCGAGCATGTCATCAGCGTTATCCCGCTAGTGGAAGTGATCACAAATTCTCAGCAGGTCCAGCTCTTCAACCTCACACTGGCAAAGCCGGTAATAAAACACACAAAGCTATTCGACTTAATTCGCCACCTGGTAGCCACCGACCTGGAGAACAACCGTCTGTTTCTGACGAAGATAAAATCCGTTCTGGAAACAGTTCAGATAAGTCTGAATTACAAAAAAGCCATTCAACATGAACGGGAATCGCAGCAGCTCGGTCTGATTCAAAGAACGATAGGCTATCTCGGAATCTTTGTTTCCATGTTGGGAATCATATCACAGGAGGAAGTCCGGAAGCTCTTACCTTTTGAAGGCGATGTATATAGCCGCTTCCTGATCACGACAGGCGTCAGGTTGATCTTGGCTGCGCTTATTACCGTCCCGATTGGATGGATTCTGTTTAAGCTTCTGTCAATCAGGAAGAAAAAAAGCTAGACGACCTCTATAGATTTTATTACTCCGGTAGGTGTCTTTACCGTCGAGGGATTTTACAGTACGCCTCCGAAGGCCTGTCAAGAACGTAAAACATCCTCCGGTTTCAGAACCGGGATACGCCCGGCGTCACTCGTTTTTCCCGTGTTTCCCGGATGATACGGACTTTTCTGCCGCCCGGCACCGGCTCCCTGGGTCCCGGCTGCTCCGGCAGCCGCATAAAATGACAGACCGAAAAGCTAAGCAGGCCGGTAGCCAGCCAGAATAGATCCGTCGCCCATACCTGGGTAACGGAGGTCTTCCAGAACCAGTCGCCGGTAACGAACCCGTTGACCAACGGAACCAGCAGCGAAAACAATCCTCCCAGCCACAGGCTGAAACGGGTGATGGCCCGCTCGGAAGAAAACCGCATAGCCGCCAGCGACAGCAGCAGCCAGGACACGAAAAAGATCGTGTTCACACGGAAAACATGGTCGGTGGCCGGTACCAGGAGCTCTGCCGAAAACAGGACCGCGACGGCCGGGAATAAGGTGAAGCAGATCGCCAGGAATACCCGGGTCACCTGCCAGTGAAAACGCTTCTGAGCGGCGGTGTAGCGGTTATTGTCCCGGGCCTCCTTCCAGATGAGGATCCCGCTGACAAAAACAAAGCAGGAGAACAGGGCCATCACAAAATACACCGCTTTCACCAGCAGCCCGCCGAAAGACGCAAAGTGCAGGTGCATGATCGATTCTATTACTTTGTAGGTAAACCTTTTATCCTGGGGAAGAGAGCTGAAAACCTCTTTGCCTTCCTTCAGCCGGTATCCTACATAGGCACTGGAGAAAAATATCTTCGGATCCTTGCTGGTCATCCGGTAGGTCACCCCGGCATCCTCCCGGAGCAGGTGATTGGTCTGGATCCCGGTCAAAGTATAGTCTTTACCGTAGGCGGCTTCCCACTTGCGCTGGATCGCTGCTATGCCGCCCGTATAATCGGCCGCTTTAGCGTCCTCGCTGTACTCCATATTGTACATGGGATACGCCAGCTTAAAGACCTTTTCGGGAGATCCCCCATACAGCAGGATCACCGTGGGCATCAGCACCAGGAACAAAAGCAGGTAAAAGGAGCCGGTTACGGCATACATAAACTGGTAGGGCAGCCCCAGCATGCCGAATACCGTGTGCGCATTGGTCCATATCTGCTTCCACGTCCCCTTGAACCCGTAAGCCCAGAACTTGGTCAGGATGTTTTTCCAATGTACGAGCACGCCCGTAATGGTAGCAAAAATGAAAAACAGGGAGACAAACCCCGCTATCCAGCGACCTGCATACGGGATCTGGTCAAAGAAATGGAGCTTATACAGCGTTTCTCCTACGGTGCTCCCCGGCTTGTCCAGCATCTGGTAGCTTACGGGATCCATTTTGCCGGAATAGTGTATTTCCGAGCCGCCCTCCTTCTCGGGCTTGATATGTGCGAAAATCTGGACCAGCGGGTGCTCGGCAGTAGGCAGTGACAGGAAAGTTTCGTCATTCAGGTCAAAGGCAACGTTCCCGCTTTTAAGGGCATCCAGCACCCGGGACACATGAAAATCCCGGATCTCGGAAGTGCGCGCCTGCGGGCTCTCCCACAGGTAAAATTCCGATTTGAACAGCGTAAATGCGCCGGCAAAGAAGATAACGAACAATCCCACGGCCAGCACGATCCCGCTTACGGTATGCAGATGAAAGAATATATTGTACGGCCGGTTGGCAAACCCCTTCAGCTTCATCATAATGCAGATTTTAAATACCAGAAAGCTCCCCCGAAAACAAGGCTCAGCACAAGATACAGGAACAGCGCGTTCCAGGCATTCTTAGCCAGGAAGGCCAGCAACAGCAACCCCGCCCAGATGATAAAAAAAGAGAAGCTCGAAAGAATGATCACGACGTCTCTTATGGCCGGAAAGGAAGCCATCAACAGGTGAAAGCTGGCCGAGAGCAGGTAGCCCCCGAGAATACCGGTGATGATTTTGACGGCACGCTGGCCGCCGGTCGTCAGATATTTGCTTTGGGCAGGCATCAGAATATGATATCAATAAGAAGAAAAACCAGCAGGGCAGATAAGGTGATCGCGGCGTAGGCGCGCGACAGGCTGAGCACAAAAACCAGCAGGCAGTAAGCGGTGGGAATGAGCACCGAAGACATAAATAATCCCAGGCCGGTACCGTACCGGTACACGCATACCCCGATTGATAAAATCAACAGGATGGCGCCAAGCCAACCCGGAACCAAACCTCTCAGCTTCCGGTACGCCTCCGGAAAATATTTCGACCGGCCGTAATACGCCAATCCGCCCGTCATGGCCAAAAGCAGTCCCAACATGCTGGTTTATTTTTTTGCAAAGCTAGCAAAAATTCACTGTTCTTTTTTAGACTAAATATAATTTATGAATTTATATCGAACGGGCCACCTTTATCGGGTGACCTGGTGATCCGGAACTCTGGTGACCGTAGAGGAATCAGCTCTTTGGCTGCAGCCCGGAAATGGCCTTCAGCTGCAGCGCATTTATGATGGCGGCTGTCGATGCGGTGTTATTGAAATAGACATAAGCTTCCCCGAATCCCGCGGCGTTTACTTCCCGGTAAAGGTTCTCCACGTCTTCTTTGGTATATTCCGAATAAAACAGCCGGGGGGTACCGTGCATACGTATATAACCTGTTTGGGTAGTTGGCCGTATTGCTGCAGGTAAACGGGGGTAGCTCACGTTGCAGAAAGTGATGCCGTTTTCGCTCAGCTTCGTGAAGACCTCCCCCCGCCACCAGCTCTCATGCCTGAATTCAACGACATTTTTGAAATCCGGGCGCATGGCGCGCACAACCGATTCCAGCCTGTCCCCGCTGAAGCTGAAACCGGGTGGCAGCTGCCAAAGGATACAGGCCAGTTTATTTTTAAACCCTTCGCCGGCGACCAGATAGAATTCCTTTATCTCCTCCCCGCACCGCTCCAGCCTTTTAATATGTGTGATGGTCCTGGGGACTTTAACACTGAATTTAAAATCATCCGGAACCCGGTCGTGCCACGACAACAGGTTTTGCACGACCGGGAACCTGTAGAAGGTCCCGTTATATTCATAGGTATTAAAATGTCGGGAATAGTAATCAAACCATTTTCTCTTCGGCAACCCGTCCGGGTAAAACAGGGTTTTCCAGGATGGCGTGGCATAGCTTGAGCATCCGATATATAACTGGTCGCTTTTCATGACAGGTCGGCTGTTTAGACAACAGAAGTTACGACGTTTCTTTTGTTTTCCCCGTTTTTTTCAAAGCCTCTTTTATTTACGAACAGTTGTTGCTAAATTAGTTACGTATAATAAAATAAAATGATATCACCATGAGCACTGAAAATCTGCACCACGGGGAAGCTGTTGAAAAACTTAAAGAAATGGTCGATAAGATCGACATCGGCATGATGTGTTCCTTTGCTTCAGACAGTGATTATCCGCATGCCGTGCCCATGAGCAGGCAGGAAGTGGACGACGAAGGCAATATCTGGTTCCTGGTTTCTTCGGAAAGCAGCACCCATCGCCATCTTCTACAAAACAACAAGGTCACCCTGCTGTACGCGCATGTAGGCGACTACAATTTTCTAAGCATCAACGGAACGGCCGGGATCTCGCAGGACCAGGCGAGGATCGACAAGTACTGGAACAAAATGATCGGGGCCTGGTTTGAGAAAGGCAGGGAGGATCCGCACATACGCGTGCTGAAAGTAACCCCGGGTGAAGCGCACTACTGGGACAACAAGTCCAATAAGCTGGTCACGCTGCTTAAAGTAGCCGCAAGCGCTGTTTCCGGAGAACAGCTCGATATCGGACGGGAAGGAAAGCTCAACTTGTAGCCGCTCACGCCGTACCGCCGGCCTGCGCAGCCGCGAGGATCTTTTTCAGTGTATGGAAAAATCGTGTAGTGTTTCGCGCAGGAAGTACATGTTCCGGGAACTTGCCGGAGGATGGCTGCCCGTCTGTGATATACCATATCACAAATGCCTCATATCGGTTCACGGCAATGAGATCCATGTCGTGCTTGGAGGAAGGGACTGGAAAATCCAGCGCATCGTTTAACGGTATATCGGTGAATACGACGCAAAACCGCTTGTCATCGGTAAGCGCGATCTCCTTGAAAGGCTCCTGCGCCAATATAGCCCCGACTTCGGCTGTCGTCCGCAAAAACACCGGCACCTCGTAACCGAGCGAGCTGTGCAGATGTTGCCCGATCCGCTGCACCAGCAAGGCGCGGCCTTCTTCCCCGGCCCCGGCATCGAAGAATATATTGCCGCTGTTGATATATGAGCGGACATTGGACAAGCCCAGCTCTGCGAACAACCGGCGGAGCTGCTCCATTTTAACCACGCGCCCTCCAACATTGATGCCCCGCAGGAAGGCGATATACCTGTTTTCCATGATACCGGTCATTTGCTTATAAATATAAAATGAATATTTTTTTAATCTGAATTTTTACGGTCAAGCGACACTTCTCAACGGATGACGATCCTGACCAGGCCGCTTATCCGGTACCCGAAGGTATATTCCTGCCGGATTAATTAGGTAATACCAATCCGTTTGCATACCTTTGTAAAAATATATATCTGGCTTCTGCCTGTGCTACTTCTGACATCGCCTAGAGTTTTTCTCTTTCTCAGTTTTCGCTATTCCAGCTGCCTGTTCATTAT
>JBEBSO010000128.1:0-8218 GCA_040394275.1 Telluribacter sp. | reverse complement strand
ATCCCGACAGGCAGATCGGAGAAGTCAAACGCACAGAGCAAGAGGCAATTGATTATTTTAAGAACAGGTTTTTGATTGCCCTTAACAAGGTAAGACAGCTGCGGGACGAGATTGAAGAAGCGCAGAACAAGGGGTCGTACCTTACAAAGTTAACACAACTTCGCCGGAAGCTGCTGAGTTTTGATGCCATCGGGGATTTTGTGCCTCTGTTGGAGCAGCTGGACAAGGACGAAGAGTACCTGGCGGAATTGATTCAGACCAACCAGCTCAAAAATCTTGAAATCAAACGTGCTTTGATCGAGGATGCCAAAGCTGCCGCAGCCGTAACGGACTGGAAAGCAGCAACGGAGCAGATCCAGGAGGTGAAGTCCAAATGGATACGTACGGGGCCGGTCGACAAACAGCTGCAGGAGGAGATCGAAAGCAGCTTCCAGACGGTGCTCGACGATTTCTTCCAGCGGAGAAGGGAGTTTTTCTCGGAGCAGAACAGGATTATCCAGGAAAGGATCGAAGCCTGCGAAGTCCTGATCAAGCAGGTGAAGCAGCTGAATTATACCGATGACCTGGATGCGGCCTATCTGAAAGCCCGGGAGATCCGGAACGCCTGGAACAACGTGGGAGAGATCCCCACCAAGAAGTTCTTTAAGCTGAACAAAACGTACAGGCACTTCTTCAAATTCTTTTACGACAAATACAACACTGCCAAAGGCATCGTACCGAAGGTAGTGGTGGATCCCCGGATACTGGAGCAGCAGAAGCTGCTGGCGCAGGCCGAGGAAGCGCTGAGCAAGGATACGATTGTAGTGGCTGCGGACAAGGCAAAGGTATTGCTCAGCAAGTGGAAGGAAATCAAGATCCCGTTTAAGCAGGCGGACAGGGAGCTCGCCGAAAAATTCCGGAATGTGTGTGATAAGATTTTTGAGCTGAGCTATCTCAACCGTGTGATTCAGCGCAAATACCCCGCTTTTGACATGAAATCCCGGGACGAGCAGCTGCGCACGCAGATCCGTGAGCTCGACTGGCTGATCAAGCGGGAGAAAAACGATGTGGAGGTCTCCATCAAATCGCTGGACAGTTTTTATGGTACGGAGGAAGAAAAAAAGCAGTTTGAGGGAAGGATCAACATCCAGAAGCGCAAAATCGGCATGAAGGAGCATATTATCAGGGAGTTTCAGAGTGAGCTCGACGCGCTGAGCTGACAGCGGCTTCCTGAGGCAATCATACAGACCCACACCCATGTACAGCACATACCGGTGTGGGTTTTTCGCATGATGAATCCCTGTGTCATACCTCTTCAAACGTAACTATGAAAAACCTTGCCAGCAGCCTGGCGCTTGTAGCTGTGATAGGCGCCTGTACTAACTCTTCAAAAATGAAAGAAAGTGAATTTGAGTGGCCGGAGCATGTGGAGGAGCCGGTAGCCGAAATAAAACCTCATGAGCGGATCATACATGGCGATACGGTGGTAGACAATTACTACTGGATGATCGACTATTTCAAAAAAGGACCTGACAGCAGCAAAGTCCTGGACTATCTCTCCCGCGAGAATGAATACCTGGACAAAATGACGGCAGGTACGAAGCATTTCCAGGAGCAGCTGTTTAAGGAAATGAAGGGACGGATCAGGGAGAAGGACGAAAGCGTGCCTGTTTTTGACAACGGGTATTACTACTATACCCGCACCGAAGAAGGGAAGCAGTACTATAAATACTGCCGGAGAAAAGGAAGCATGGATGCGCCGGAAGAAGTATTGCTGGATGTGGACAGGGAAGCGGAAGGGCATCCCTATTTTGCGGTTACGGGATTTGCCGTCAGTCCGGACAACAAGAAGCTGGCCTTTGGCGTGGACAAGCGGTCCAGGAGGCAGTATACCATATATATTAAGGACCTGGAGACGGGAGAAGTGTATGGGGAGGCGCTGAAAAACACGAGCGGGGATCCTGTCTGGGCCAATGACAATCTTACGCTGTTTTACACCGCCAACAACCCGAAGACACTGCTTTCCGAAAAGATCAGGCGCCACCGGCTGAATACCGGCGCAGACAGGGACGTGACGGTGTATGAGGAAAAGGACAAATCCAATTATATCGGTGTCGGGAAGTCCAGGTCGGGCAAATATATTTTTATCGGTTCGTCTGCGACGCTGTCGTCGGAGTTCCGGTTTATCGAAGCCGATAAGCCGGAGGCGGAGTTCCGGGTATTCCAGCCGCGGATGAAGGAGGTGCTCTATGAAGTGGTGCCGCTCGAGGACAGGTTCCTGATCGTAACCAACTGGAAGGCACGGAATTTCCGGCTGATGGAATGCCCGTTGCAGGCGACAGGCAGTGAGAACTGGAAGGAGGTGCTCCCCCACCGGGAAGATGTGCTGCTCAGCGGGGTGGAAGAATTTAAAGACTTTCTCGTCTTTTCAGAACGGAAGAACGGGCTGATCCGTATCCGTATACAGGACCGGAAAACGGGCGCTGAGCGCCAGGTGGACTTTGATGAGCCGGCCTACGGGGCTTATGTCGGGTCCAATCCCGAATACGCCAGCACGGAGCTCCGCTACCACTACACTTCGCTCAGCACGCCGCCGTCCACCTACGATTTCGACATGAAAACGGGGGATAAAAAGCTGCTGAAGCAGCGTGAGGTGGTCGGCGGATACCAGAAGGAGGACTACATTACGGAAAGGCTGTATGCGCGGAGCCGTGACGGGGTCGACATCCCCATATCCCTGGTATACAAAGCGGGATTTAAGAAAGACGGCCGTGCACCGCTGCTGCTTTACGGCTACGGTTCCTACGGGGCGAGCATGGACGCGGGGTTCAACAGTAACCGGCTGAGCCTGCTGAACCGCGGCTTTGCTTTTGCCATTGCGCATATCCGTGGCGGAGAGGAAATGGGGCGTTATTGGTACGAGGACGGGAAGCTGATGAAAAAGAAGAATACTTTTAACGATTTCATCGACTGTGCCGACTTCCTGGTTGCGGAGAAATACACGTCGCCGTCGCACCTGTATGCGCAGGGCGGAAGCGCAGGCGGGCTTCTGATGGGGGCCGTTGCGAACATGAGACCTGAGCTCTGGAGAGGCGTGGTGGCGCAGGTGCCTTTCGTCGATGTGGTCAATACCATGCTCGACGAAAGCATACCGCTTACCACCAATGAATTTGACGAATGGGGAAATCCCAAAAACAGGGAGGCGTATACCTATATCAGGAGCTATTCTCCCTATGAAAATATAGAAAGAAAGGCTTACCCGAATATTCTCGTTACGACGGGTCTTCACGACAGCCAGGTGCAGTATTTTGAGCCGGCGAAATGGGTGGCGAAGCTGCGGGCGATGAAAACGGACAAAAACCTGCTCCTGCTGCATACCAACATGGATTTCGGTCATGGAGGCGCTTCGGGCAGGTTCGATTATCTGAAAGATGTTGCGCTGGACTATGCATTTATCCTTGCGCTGGAAGGAAAGCTGGAATAGGAACCATGTCTGATACCATACAATACGAATATGATCCCCGGTTTCTCCGGCAGTCTGTGCCCAATAAGTACCGGCAGGAAGACCTGAAATCGGAAGAAATGATCCTGAACCTGGGGCCTCAGCACCCGTCGACGCACGGAGTGCTGAGGCTCGAGGTCATTACCGACGGCGAGGTCGTCGCCGAGGTGACCCCGCACATCGGGTACCTGCACCGGTGCTTCGAAAAGCATGCCGAATCCATGCCTTTTAACCAGGTGATCCCGTATGTCGACCGGATGGATTACGTCGCTTCGATGAACTCCGAGCATGCGTACGTGATGGGGGTGGAGCGGATGCTCGGCATGGAGCACGACCTGCCCAAAAGAGTGGAGTACATCCGGGTGTTGGTGGCAGAGCTCAACCGCATTGCCTCCCATTTTATTGCCATCGGTACCTATGCCATGGACATCGGGGCGTACACTCCCTTCCTGTGGACCATGCGGGACAGGGAACATATCCTGCGGATGCTGGAATGGGCGTCCGGAGCACGGATGCTCTACAACTACATCTGGATCGGCGGGCTGTTTTATGACCTCCCCGTAGGCTTCGAAGCGCGTTGTGCCGAATTTGTCGATTATCTCAAGCCGAAGCTGACCGAATTGCGCCAGCTGGTGGTGGACAACCGGATTTTTGTCAGTCGTACCGCCGGCATAGGCGTGCTGCCGCTTCCGGCAGCTGTCAGCTACGGCTGCTCGGGGCCCGTTTTGCGCGGCTCTGGGCTCCGGTACGATCTCCGGCGGGTGGACGGCTATTCCGTATACCCGGAGCTGGATTTCGAGGTGCCTGTCGGGGAAGGAAAGATGGGGGTGACCGGAGATTGCTGGGACCGCAACTGGGTAAGGGTGCTCGAATGCCGGGAATCTGTCCGGATCATCGAGCAATGCCTGGAGCAGCTCCGGGGGGACCACCGCCGTACCCGTGATTTTGATCCGCAGGCGCTGGTTCCCAAGAAGATCAGGCCCAAAGCAATGGATTTTTATGTGAGGGCGGAGAATCCCAAGGGAGAGCTGGGCTTCTTTTTCAGAACAGACGGACGTTCGGACATCCCTCTTCGCTGTAAGGCGCGCGCCTGTTCGTTCAACAACCTTTCTGTGCTCAGCGAGATCTCCCGGGGGATTTTGCTGGCAGACCTGATCGCCGTCGTCGGTTCCATTGACGTGGTGATGGGAGAAGTGGACAGGTAAGAGCTATGGGTATTCAGTATATACTGGAAATTATCGGTACGTTCGCGTTTTCCGTCTCAGGTGCGCTGACGATCAAGGACAAGGAGCATCCGGACTGGTTTGCGGCCAGCTTTACCGCGTTTCTTTCTTCCATAGGGGGCGGGACGCTGCGTGATGTGCTGCTCGGAAGCTACCCGCTTGTATGGATCAGCGACATCAACATCGTGTATGCCATCAGCGCCGGCATCATTACCACCTTTATTTTCTACAAGAAGCTGATCGGTCTGAAGAAGACGCTTTTCCTGTTTGATACGTTCGGGATAGCGCTTTTTACCATTGTAGGTACGGAAAAGGCCCTGAACCTGGGCGTACAGCCTGTAATCGCCGCGATCATGGGGGTGTTTACTGCGATTATGGGCGGGGTGATCCGGGATGTGATGACCAACGAAATACCGATCATTTACCGCCGCGAGATCTATGCGACGGCCTGCCTGTCGGGGGCGGTCTTCTACCTGGTCCTGAATCATTTTGGAGTGGAACGTATCACCTCCTTCGTTTCGGCCTCCGTGCTGATCATCGCGATCAGGCTGCTGGCGGTGAGGTTTAACTGGGCGCTTCCCCGGTTTTTCCGCTGAGGTGCCGTATTATTTTTCGAGCTCATCCAGCAGCTCCAGGATCGACCTGTGGACGATCGGGGCGGTTTCGGGGCCTAGGGAGTTGATTTCGCCGTAGGGCCTTTTTTGCTGGCCGTAGGTATAGGGCGCCTTCTCGTCCCATTGGCTTTTGGGGACGATGTAGCCGACCATATCATTGGAAAGTCCCACAAAAAATTTAAAATCTGACCGGACCCGGCTGGCTATAGCGGGAACCTCGACGGGCGGGATTCCGAAATCTCCGCCTTCAGGGGATTCCACGCCGCCGTTCAGGATTTCAGGATAGAGCTCTCCCGGCGCATGCACAAAAGTGGCCGGGCCGATCGACCATACCGACACTTCCGATCTCAGCTGTTTCCATTGGATAAACCCTCTTTTGAATACACCCGTAAGGCCGGCCAGCTGAAACAGGAGATTGTCCATCGGGAGGGCAATGGTACGTGCCCGGATCTGAAGGCGGCCGGTGTCTACCGGCGGGCCTGGCGCCCGGTCGAGCGCCTGCAGGGAAAGCAGGGCCAGCGCCATACCCTGTGCCTCCGCTTTTTCGAAGGTAGCCCCGGTCAGGGGTTCTCCCGAGAGCGGATGCCGTATGGTATCATTGGGCCTGGTCGTCATGAGCCCTCCCACTGCCCCGTTGAGGAAAACAGCCGTTCCGCCGAGCCCCTTATGCACAAGGCTGTCGCCCTTGTAAATCCCTTCCTCTACAAACTTCCGGTAATAGTGGGGAAAATCGGAAGTGATCAGTACATTTTTTGACCATAACGTTTCGGGGTGGTTGCTCCAGTTGAGCAGGGTTCCTAATGTCCGGTTGGTTTCGAGGTCCTGTACCTGCATCAGCCTTATCCCGTAGTCTTTGACCACCGGTACCCGTGAGTCGCCGACAAGCGCTTCGGCCCCGGAGGGATCCTGTGCAAACCGCAGCCTGGCGGGGCGCATCTGCCGGCAGGCGTCTTCGACAGACCGGACTGTTTGCCGGATTACCAGTTCGAGATAGGCGGGATCCACCCCCCTGCTGAGTACGGAGGGTCCCCACATCCCGAGCAGGTCGGGGGAGGAATGCACATGTGTGCTGGAGACAATTACATAATCGAGCGCGAGGGATTTCCGGATGCGCTTGCGTATCGTCACGATCTCGTCGTTACCCAGGCCTATCATATCTATAACGCACAGGGCCAGCCGTATCCCGCCGCTTTCGATGACGACAGACCTCGCCCACAGTGAATCGTTAACGCCATTGGCAGGGCGGCTCTGGTGAAAGCCGGCGAGCCACACGGCGTCGAAGCGGCCGTTGCCGTTCAGGTCATTGTAGGTGTCCCCGTCTTTTTCGTTATAGCGCCCGTCATCGTTTGCGTCGTTCCAGGTGTCAAATCCTTCAGGAGTGATGTTTGTTTTGGAGAACCCGGCCTTGATCCCCTGTCCGGCCTCCCCGGTCAGGTTCAGGTTAATCTTATAGCCCGGGTGCCTGTCCTGAAACCGGAAAAGGGCAATCACGAAGATGGCAGCGATGAGAATGGCCAGGCCAACGGCGAGTTTTTTCAGAAAGTTCAGCATATCCGGATCAGAGAAAATGAAGGGTTAGACTGCACGGCCATCCTGTTGCATCCGTCGGAACGGGACCCGCTCCGGCAAAAATTGGAAAACTCTTCCGGTGATCCGCTTCTTCCGGCTGTTCTGTTTTTCGAAACGACCGGATAACATATCTTTGCCGCCTTCGTTATAGCTCAGCAAACAAATTCCGGCAATAGTGTATTTATGAAAAAACATGTTTTGATTCTTTTGGCTGTCTTCGGACTCCTGTTTTCCGGGTCCTCCCGGGCGCAGTCTGCTTTCAGGTCGTCGGGTGATACATATGAGGAGGAGCAGCAGCCGAAATCCCGGCTGAATAACAAGCGGCTGGAGAAAAACCTGGACCGTTATGCCGGGGAGCTGCAGCTCAGCAGCAGGCAGGTGAAGAAAATCGGGAAGCTCGGGCGAAAATATGCCCGGAAAGAGCGGCGCCTGAAGCGGAGAAGCAGCACGAAAAGACGTGACGTGCGCGCATTGCAGGAAAGAAAGAGAGAAGAGATGATCGGCGTCCTTACCGCCGACCAGCAAAAAAAGCTTGAAGCGTTGAGCAAGCGGGGAATCCTGGATTTTTTCAGGTAAGGAGGGACGTGCGGCCACGGTCGCCGGTCCGGGAAACAGCGTCCCGGCACCCGGACCGGTTTATTATGACATGGGGGGTTCAGGGCTTCTTCTTCTTGCCGGCCAGGTCGTGGGCCGTGTCGTAGTAGGACCGCAGGTTGGTCCAGTCGAACACATCTGAGATGTTTTCGACCCGGTTGCGCTGCATGATGCGGTCACGCCGCTGCATCTTGACAAATTTGAACAGGATATCAGCCATCTGGTCGGCTGCTTCGGAAAAGTGGAGCGATTTGCGGTTGATGACATAAATGCCCCTGTTTTCATAGTCTCTCATGATCTGCATAATGTAATCGCCGAAGCCCGACAGGTCGCTGGTAACGGTGGGTACGCCGCGTACGACGCATTCCAGCGGGGTATAGCCCCAGGGCTCGTAGTAGCTCGGGAAAATCCCCAGGTGACAGCCCCGTACAAACTGCCCGTAATCCAGTCCGAACAGCGGGCTGGTAGAGGAAATAAAATCCGGGTGATAGACGATTTTGACCCGGTCACGCTCATTGTTGAGCAGGTTGACCTTTTCGCAATACTGGACGATCGCATCGGGGTTTTTCAGGTCGTGGGTAACAAATGCCGGGTTCTTTTCCGTTTTCCAGGTCTGTATCGTCCTCCGGAGGCGCAGCCGCCACTACTCATCCACAAAGCCGTTGAGATCGGGAAGCCTGTTGTCATAGCCCGATGCGGCCGAGAGGAAAAGGCGCTCCCCGTCCTGCTGTTCGCTG
>JBEBSO010000127.1:0-8256 GCA_040394275.1 Telluribacter sp. | reverse complement strand
TCACGGCCCTCACTGTCGACGGCTCCAGGAAAAACTGTGAAGCGGTCATAAAAAGTCTGGATGACCTGGTCAATAAATGCACTTTCATCACCGCCGAGCAAAAACGCGAATACCGGGAAGCCAGGGCGGATTTATCGTGCGACGACTATAAATAACCGGACATGCGCACCGCGCACGGTCCCCGCCTGTCCGGTACCCTATCCTCCGGACCCGGGAAATAATTCAGCGTGACTCCGGACAGGGATCTTACCGGCCCCCATCCGGAGTTTACATTTAACACCAGCAATTTATGCTTTTCAAAAACTTTAGTAAGATAGCCTTGCAGGCGCTTCTTATGTCCGCTCTTTTGGGAGGATGCAAGAAGGGAGACATAGAAAAGGACAAGGTAGTTCCACCGGAAGTTTCTGTGTCCTTCACCGACCAGGTAATGGTGATGGACAGTCCGCCGGAAACGGCTATCGTCTCGGTCAGTGAAAACACGCAGCAGTATACCTTCAAAAAGGAATATTTCCCGGACAGACCGGAGACCGGAAAAGTGATTCTCTTTCCGGGAGAACTGATGCGCAAGGTGAAGTCGGTCAGATCAAGCGGGGATAATTATATCGTGGAAACTGAAGATGCCCTCTTAACCGAAGTGATCGAAAACGGTACAATTGCCTTTGACATCACTCCCGAATGGCGTGATGTCTCCTCCTTGAGAATCGCAGGTGAAGAAACCCTCAAAAAGGGACAGCGGATTTCCGCTTCACCGATCGAATACGAGGTCAGCATAGGCGGCATTGACCATAAGATCATCATCGAACCCCGGACGGAAAACGGGAAAATAAATGTATGTACTTTCAGATTTCAAATGTCGAAAGGCAACAGCACCGCTTTTGAAGCCACAGGCACAGCGACCTTGCCGGGTCAACAGACAAAAATCGTGATAGAAAACGGGAAACTGAAGGATTTCAGCTCGAACAACAAACAGCTCAAGGCTGAATTTGCCATAAAAATGGCCACCGCCGGAGGAAGCAGCGGGGAGCACAGCCTGAAGCTGCCAAAGATGGCCATATCCATCCCGCTCCGGGTTATCCCGGGGCCGTTCGGACCTGTCCCCAACCCGATCCCCATGACGATCGATGTCGGGGTACAGTTTGTTTCCCAAATGACCGTCATGGACCCCATTTCTTCCGCAACGGGTGAAAGCAGGGTCAGTTTTGACGCGGATGCAGGATTTCAATACCACGGGGCCGACGTAAACCTGACCGGAGACTTAAACCGGAGCGAGGTCACGGACGGCCGGTTCGATTCGGCCGCCAACATAGGTATGCCCGTGGATTTACAATTCGGAGTAGCCTTCCCGAGGGTCTCTTTGAACATCGCAAACCAGGAGGTGGCTTACGTGCATGTCGGGTACAGTACCGGATCGAGGCTCAAATGGGGACCGCTCTGCAAATCGGGATACTCCAAGGTAGTGGTACAAGGAGGCTATGAGCTGAAGATATTCGGTCAGACGCTCAGCTCGGCAAATCGTACATTTAAGGAGATGGAAAAGAAGGCCGGCCAGGCCTGCGACTGATGCGTCGCCCCTACCCGGTTTTCACGGCAATATACCGGCCTGCTGCTGGAACAGAAACATCCGCTTACGTTTCATCTCCCCCGCATTGAAACGTCTTAGCGTCTGTAGTAGAGTACGACGGATGTTCCCGCCGGCTTCCGGTCCCGGTACAAATCGGTGATGGTTGCCTTCAGGCTGTGTTTATACTGTTTGTTGAAAAGTGCGATTCTTTCGTTTGTTATTTCAAGACCCAGCCCTGACGAGCCTTCGGACTTGTTCAGGGCTGCCTTTTTCCGTCCTATGCCGTTGTCACGTATTTCTATCTTACACCCGCCTTTGACCTTCCTGATTTCGATGGTCAGGGTTTTGACCGGGTCTCCGCTGTGTATCAGCCCGTGCTTTACCGAGTTTTCCACAAACGGCTGGATCAGCATGGGAGGGATCTCGATGTCCTCCAGGTCTGTTTCCGGACCCGTAATGATCTCGTAGGTAAAATAGTCGTCGAAGCGCAGGCGCTCCAGCTCCAGGTACAGAGAGACCATTTCGAGCTCCTCCCGGAGCGGGATCGTGTGCTCGCGGGAGAACAGCAGTATCTTCCGCAACAGTTTGGCAAAGCGGATCAGGTAAACGGATGCTTTTTCCCAATCCTTCATCAGTATGTGATACCGGATGGAGTTAAGGCTGTTGAAAATAAAATGGGGATTGATCTGGCTTCGCAGCGCTTTCATTTCCAGCTCTGCCAGCTGCCTTTCAAAATCACTTTTGATCTGCCTCTGGTTCTGTAATTCCAGCTGCTCACTTTTCCGGATCATCTCTGCAGTGCGCTCCTCCATCATTTTTTCCAACCGTAGATTTTCAGTGGCAATGAGCTGTCGGTTTACCTCAAGCTGGGCTATATAAGACCGTGTGACAGCCTCCTTTTCTTTCTGGTTGGCCCTGAGTTTATATCCCAACGCCAGGGCGAAACAGAACGTTTCGGCCAGGATCCCACCTTTGAAAGCATAAACAGAACCGAAAGGACTTATTCCCAAAAAAAGATGTCTTGTTTTAGGATCGACTGCCACTGCCAGTATTCCTCCCAAAAGGAAAAGCGAACTCCCCAGTATAAAGAACCACCTGATCGGAGACTTTACAACAAATGCGATCCATACGACCATAATGACAGAAACGGGCAGGATAACGATACGCGAAATAGTGAATGCCGTTTCCTGCACCGGATGGCGAAAGTCCATTAAATTATAGAGCAGCAGGCCGGCCCCGCAGATCGCCAGCGCGACCGCCAGGACGTCCAGCGCGCGGTCAAGGGGAGCGTGTTCGCGGCCTATATCCAGCAGCTTTTTCCCGAAAGCCGCATACGCGGCAAATGCCAGGTATTGGACAGGTTCTCCCAGCTGGTAGCTTAGCGGGTAGCTGAAGTAGGCTACTTTTGCAAGATCTGAATAGGGTTGGGTTTTAACCATAACTGCGTAAAGGGTAATTCCCAGCAGATAAAGTGTATAATAAAGAAACATATCGTCGCGTATCCAGGCGTAAACCACCAGCGAAAAAAGCAGGGCAAACCCCATACACCCCAAAAAGAAGCCGTTGAATTCCGTACGGGGAAGGGAACGCCGGTATCCTTCTACCGTTTCGGTCATCGTATGCAACCGGGTTTGCACATAGCAGTTCCGCAATGAAAAAGGGCGCCCTCCCGCACTCCAGAGCCGGAAGAGAATATCGTATTCCTCCCCGGCCTCACAGAAAAGAGAGACGACGGTAGGGTTTTCGGGATGCTCCCAGTTGTGAGCGGAGACAGACAAACCCGTAGTGACCGTAAATGCCGTATCCCTCCCGGTAACAAACATACTGATGCTGTCAGCCCGCCCCATGCTGAAATCCGCAAAAGAGGGTATACTCCCGTCGTTGCATACCTTCAGGCGCAACCAGGCATATACGGGCGCTTCCACTGTAGACGACGTATCCGGGGGGAGCCAGCCCGTACTGTCAAGCAGCCCGGCCCGGGTAATCGCCGATTTCTGCCATAAAACCCCCTGAATTTCATGCAGAGGCTGGCTGTTTTGCAACGAGCTGAGGGGCAGGCACGGCTGGGCGACGGTTGTTCCGGAAAGCATCAGCACAAGCCCTGTAATCCATATCAGCAATTTACTCGTGGACATCAGGTAAAAACAGGCTCGGTGAAAAGGCAAAAACAGGATGGACGAGCGCGTGTCAGCCGTGGTTCAGCAGGCGCACCGTCATCCGGCTAATACCTGTTACCCTACTAAAGTACCGGCAGCCCATTTTCTATTTGCATACCTTTCAATTCATGAATACCGCAGCCTGACAATGGCGTGTGGCACATTTCGCTCCGGCTCGCTTCCGGCATATTTTTCCGCCGGGACCCGCGGCAGGTCAGGAAGCTAATTTTGAAAAAAGTACGGCCCGGTTCGCGATTTAAAAATCATATCTTTATATTTATGAAAGCTAAAGTTATGAAATCGCGGCGGACACCTCATCAGTGGTATACGAAGCGATGAACAACGGGCTGCACCACAAGAATACATACTGTTACAAGGCTTCAAAAGCCGGTTCAAACCTGTAGCAGGTCAGGTTATTATATTTTTTTGTTCATGAGCTGAACCAATGACAGCAGCGAAAGTTTATTCAGCCGCATTTCAGGAATCCCCTGATGCCTCCATCATCCTGAAGCCGGACGCGCCGGCCTTTACCATTGTAGATGTAAATGAAGCCTACCTGGGCTTTGTCAACAAAGGCCGGGAGGATCTGATCGGGCATGGGTTCTTTGACGTGTTTCCCTCGGATGATCCCCGGCAGGACAACCCCGGGTGGAGAAAAATTTTCGATGAGGTCCTCCGGACGAAGCACCGCGTGACCTTCCCGGTAAAAAAATGTGAGCCTATTGCTTCCGTTGCACATTCCGGTGACATAAAATACCTGCAGGCAAGTAATATTCCTGTCTTGGGAGAAGAAGGCAGGCTTGAATATATAGTCCGGACTTTAAAAGACAGGACAGCGTCCGCCACGCACAGAAGCTACCTGGATAAAACCCTGCACGCAGCCAATATCGGTACCTGGCAGCTCCATCTCCCGGACCAGGCGCTGACCTGCTCAAGGAGCCTGGTGGAGATTTTCGAGATGGGCGCCGGCGAAGCACCCGACATGGATACCTTCCGGAACTTTTTTGAGGACGAAGAAAGCCGGAACCACATCAGAAACGCGGTAGAAGACGTAATAGAAAACGGGAGCACTTTTTGCGACACCTTAGCTGTCATTACGGAAAAAGGCAACAAGAAATGGCTTTTGATTACCTGCAGCAGGGCCTATCTTAAAGAGGACGGAGACGCACTTCTTTACGGCATCATGCAGGATGTTACCGAAAGCAAGTCGCTGGCAGAGATGGACAGGCTCGAAAAGCACATACTGGAGCTGAACGAAAAGCAGGAGCTGCCCCTCAGCGAAATACTGTCCGAATACCTCGGGGGGATGGAATCGCTTTGCCCGAATATGTATGGCTCGATACATAAGATCCAGGACGGGCGCCTGCTGCGCTGGGCCGCTCCCTCGCTGCCGGAGAGCTACCTCAACGCGATCAACCACCATCCGATCGGCGAAAATATGGGATCCTGCGGCACCGCCGCCTATCTGAAGAGACCCGTATATATCGATGACATTGCCCATGCCCCGGAGTGGAGCCAGTATGCACATTTGCCTTTGGCGCTGGAATTCAGGGCCTGCTGGTCATATCCTGTCATCGACTCCGATGACAATGTCATTGCCGTACTGGGCATGTATTACAAGGGGATACGGAAGCCGGGAGGGAAGGAGCTGATCGTCATCGAACGGGCGGTGAAGCTGCTGCAGCTGATATTGGAAAATGCTTTGAGGGCGGACCAGCTGCTTAAAGCCAGCGAAACGATGAAACAGGCGCAGGCGCTGGCCAGGTTCGGCAACTGGCAATGGAACAGGGAGACCAACCAGGTAGACTGGTCGGATGTGCTGTATGACATCTATGGCGTCGATCCGAAAGTACACCAGCCCAGCTTCGACAACTACCTGGCGGCAGTGCATGAGGAAGACAGGCAGAAAATCATAAATACCATGCGGCGGATAGAGCAAACAGGGGAGGAAATCGTATTCGAAGAGCGCATTGTTCGGCCGGACGGCGAAATCCGGTACCTGAAATCCTGGGCGCGGCTGATGAGCAACAGAGACGGCTCCCCTTCCAGAATGATCGGGGCCTGTCTCGATATCACGGAGATAAGGATGGTGGAAACGGATCTGAAAAACCTGTATGCCAGGCAGGAGCTGTACCTGCGGCAAATCATTGATTCGGAAAAAAGATACAGCGACCTGTTTCACCTGAGCCCGCAGCCTATATGGGTATGCGATCCCGATACGAACAAAATTATAGATGTCAATGCCGCAGCCGTTGCGCTGTATGGCTATACGCACAGCGAATTTACCGCCCTGTCTGTGGCGGACATAGCTTCTGCCTGTATTTTGCCGGAAGAGCAGGAACCGGCGGCTTTGCCCCGCTCCCGCACCGGGTTGTTTTCAAAAGATGTAATTTTGCATAAAAAGAAAAACGGGGAGGTCATATACGTAATTGTACTTGGCAAACGTATTGAACTGGGCGGACAAATATCGGAAGTAATGATCATCCAGGACGTTACCGAAAAACTGAACTATGTGCAGGCCATCGAGCTGCAGAACCGGAAATTGCAGGAAATAGCCTGGATGCAGTCCCACCTGGTGCGGGCGCCCCTCGCCCGCATTATGGCGCTTGCTGACCTGATTCAAAATGTCCCTGCGTCAGGCATGGAGATTGGTGATCTGCTGACAGCTATTGACCGGTCGGCGACAGAGCTGGACAAGGTGTTGCGTCCCATCATTGACAGAGCGGAGCAGATAGAGTTCAACTAAAATACATACAGATGCATCTTGAAGTGATGATCGTAGATGACGACCCGATATTCCGGCTGATCGCCGGGGCTTTGCTGAAGCAGGTGGGAATTACCTACCCGCAGCATACCTGCAAAAACGGGCAGGGAGCGCTGAATTTACTGGCGCAGCAGGGCTCCGGGGATAAAAAGTTCCTGATCTTCCTCGACATTAACATGCCCGTATTGAACGGGTGGGAGGTGCTGAAAGCGCTGAAAGATTCCCCGCACAGGGATGATGTCTATGTGGTCATGGTGACGTCCTCGATAGACAAAGCAGATAAGAACCTGGCCTCCACTTTCGATCATGTCATCGATTTCCTGACCAAGCCTTTAAGACGTGAAGATCTGCAGGCCTTAATGAAGTCCAAGCCCCTTGCCTCTTTCTTTGCCCATTAGCCGCCTTTATACGTCGTTAATGCCGTCTGCGGGCCGGTGGTATCAATATACGCGGCTTGAGATCCTTTTAGGCCCCTGCAATGATGAAGACAGCTTCCGCTGCCGTTTTTAATACCGGAGTTTCGTCGGGAAAGAAGACGGAAAGCAGGATGAAATGCGCGATGATAGCAGGCGATTTTGGATAAATTCTGTATTTCCGGCACTAAAAATTTTATACCTTTTTCTTCTCCCGCCGGCGTTCCGAACTTCGTATCTTACCACATATAAATAGGGAAATCCCTACAGGAACGAATGCGGTCCAGGCCCGCAGCCAGGTAAAATATGCATAATCCCTAAGAAAAATAACCGATGAAGATATTGATTATCGAAGATGAAGAAGATTTACTGGATAGTATGTCGGCATATCTTTCTGCAGAGGGCTACCTGTGTGAGCACGCACACGACTTCAAATCTGCCATGGGCAAAATCGAAGACTACCGGTATTCCTGTATCCTTCTCGACCTGATGCTGCCCGGAGGAGACGGCATGCTCATTCTCAAACGCCTCCGCGAACTGGATCAGGCCGACGGAGTCATTATCATTTCGGCCCGGAACTCCATTGAAGATAAAATTGAAGGCCTGAAGATCGGTGCGGATGACTACCTCACCAAACCCTTCCACTTATCAGAGCTAGCGGCCCGCGTATATGCCGTTATCCGGAGAAAAAGCTTCGGCAACAGCAATATCGTCAATCATCATGAAATCCGGATCGACCTGATTGCAAAACGGGTGACGGTGCACGGGGAAGAAGTGAGTTTCACCAAACGGGAGTTCGATCTGCTGATCTATTTTGTCAGCAATACCGGCAGGCTTATCCCCAAGAGTGCCATCGCAGAGCATATTTCAGGAGATATGGCCGACATGCTCGACAGCCACGACTTTATTTATTCGCACATCAAAAACATGAAGCGGAAATTGCAGGAGCTGGGGGCGGGAAATTACCTTAAAACAATTTACGGATCGGGCTACCGGTGGGAAAAATGAACAAGCTGCTGAATAAACCATTAAGGACCTTCATTGTCTATGCCTCCGTTGTCCTGCTGGCCGGCATACCGGTATATTTCTATACGGTGGATACGATATGGCGGCGGGAACTGGATGAAAACAATGACATCATCGCCGGGCAGGCGATCTACCGGCTCCGGCAAACCGATTTCCGGCTCCAGGATGCCGACAGCCTCCTGGCCTTCTGGAACATCATTCAACCCAACGCCCGGATTGTACCGCTGAAGGAAAATGAACCGGTTCCGGAAGACAGCACCTATACCCTCTACAAGGCGCACATAAAACCCCATCACAAACGGTTCAAAGACCGCTTCCAGGTATTGGAACGGGCCT
>JBEBSO010000126.1:0-8310 GCA_040394275.1 Telluribacter sp. | reverse complement strand
CCTAACGCCATCCCGACACGGGAGTACACCTCAGCCTACTCAGCGGAGACCTGGATGACACGGGGAATATTTCCGGCCGGGACGCCTATCACGTGGTGGTCAGCGCAGGCGATGTCGGCACTGCCGTGTTCAACGGCTTTACGATCAGCGGGGGTAATGCGAATAGCGGGAAGACTCTTGCCGGGGGCACATCAAGCTACAGCAAGATCGTGAGCGTTGCTTCCCGCTGTCCGGTCGTCGAGGCCCGTCTCCACCCAAATCCTGCCGGGGAGCAGGTCATCATCACCCGCGCGGGTATCGGCAGCCGGTATAAAATTTATACCGGCTCCGGACGGATGGTCAAAAACGGCAATATCCTGTCGGATACCCACCGGATCGACCTCCGGGATTTACCTGCAGGGGTCTACCTGGTGTCCGTCTCCGGGCATGACGAGGTATTACGGCTCGTAAAAGAGTGACCCCGGTTACATCGCGGCACATACGTCACAGGGCCTTTCACAGGAGTACCCGTGGCGTACTGCGCACGACAAGCTGCAACGCGGCCTACGTCCGTGAACTTTCGCGGCGGCCGCCGCGAAAGTTCATGCCTGAAAGAAGGCGCGGTCCTTGCTGAAACCACTTTAACGAAGCCGGGCTATTTGCTGACGGGCACCCAGCTGATGCTTGTAAAGACAGCTTTCCCGTCGGAAGCCAGTACAGGCTCGGCCGCTGCAGTTTCGGCATCGAACTTGAACACAGCCGATTTACTCACGCCATCTTCCTTATAATAGATCGGTACGTATCCTGTTCCGTCCAGGGAAGAATAGCTGGGGGCATATTCACTTGTTGATTGAATATCTGTGGGTCCGGGGGTGCCGGTTACCCATTTAAAGGTCCCGTCATATACGTTTGCAACGGCAAATTTTACACCGCCGAACCTCAATGCATTGGCATAGTACACTGTTGCATACACATAGGGTTTAGGTACCATGGTGAGTAAAAAATTTCCTTTGCCCATATACAGCTTTTTGTAAACAAACTGCCCGCCCGAAGCATCCGTGATGTTAAAGAGATAAGATTTATCGTGTTCAGTTGTACCCTTTTTTATCTTGGTAAATGCCACCGGCGTTTTTGTACTGTAGGAAGTTTCGGCAAGAGATGATGATGTATTGACATTCAGTTTTGTACCAAGTGTGTACACATCCCCGTTTTCATCCATTTCTATGCCACTGGTATAATAAGCGCCGATACCTCCGGTACGGGAATCTTTGATTATTTTTTCCAGCGTCATACCCGGGTAGCTGTATACCGCTATAAATGTGCTGTCCTGGGAGAATGCCGTGGCAAAATTTCTACCGCTCTGTACAGGCCAGAAAGGAGCAAATACTTTGTCTCCCACTTGCTGTAAGCCGGTAAAAAAGGCTTTTTCCCCTTTACCCCCGGTAAGGGCTACCGCATCTATTTCACCCTGCGCCACGATCTGCAGTGTCTTGGTATCGAGCCTGTACCATTTGGTATACTGTTCTACGGGCTGCCATGCATTTTTAATCAGAAGAATATCGGTTCCTACATTAGTATAGGCATGCATGGTCTCGGTCTGGAAAGTAGAGACCTGCTCCAGTTGTTTCTGGCTGTTCATCTTGTAGGCGGTAACAGCACCGGGATCTGCCTGGCCAAACAGCAGGCTGAAAAACAACCCGTTATTCACGGCATAGTTGTGATAAGTGCCCTTTTGTTCGATACCATTTCCCTGGGTAATCAGCACGCCGGAATCCAATGTGCCGTTGGTATATAAATAATCTACAGGGATGATGGGATTACTGGCTGCCGTCAGTACAAACGCACCTTCTACAGGGGGTTCGGGAGGAGGGTTTCCGTCGCCGGGATCTACATCATCGCTCCTTTTGCACGCGCTGAAAACAATCAGTGATGCTGCAATACAAAAAATCAATCTGCGTTTTTTCATGTGTTTTAAAAGTTTAAAAAGTTCAAAAGAGTTCTGGAGTTCCAGAGTTCAATAGTTCGTACACTGTCTGTTTGTGTGCGCTTGTGCTCGTTTCATGTTGTTCAATTTTTACTTTTTATTAATAAAATACCTGAGCTTTATATAGAATGCCCGACCGGGCTTTTGCAGGCTGAAATTATCGTACAGCTTTGCGTCCGTCAGGTTTTTACCTTCCAACCCGACGTTGTACCGGCCGTCCTTTAAGGTATAAACCACGTTCACCTCATGCGACCACTGTTCGGGCACCCCCAGTTTGGAAGAGGCGGCGCCCTGGGTCACCGAATACAAATAAAAAGAGTGCATATAAAGCAGATTGTATCCCAGGGTTAGCCTGTCGCCTCCGCTGAAGACATTTTTGACCAGGACAGATGCATCCGTGTTGCCAAACAGGTAGGGAATATTCGGGATGCGCTCCCTGTAATTGTAGTTGGGCAGTACCGAACCGGAAAACGGATCGTCCAGATTTTTTTGTCTGTCCCGGATATTTTGACAGGTCAGGTTAAAACCGGCATTCAGCACCTGCTTGTACGAATACCTCAATTCTCCCTCTGCGCCTACATTGGAAGCGGTATAATAGTTACTGGTCATCAGCCTGCTTTGGCTGGCATTGAAGGTTTGGACCATGTAATCTCTGGCATGGTAGTAAATGCCGTTTGCATTAAAATAAAACCGGTGGTCTTTTCTCAGCCTGAGCCAGTAACTGAACCCGATATTCACATTGTTGCTGTATTCCGGCTGGACGTTCCAATTCCCCTGCCTGTTCACCAGGTCGCCGAAGATGTCCTCGCTTTCCGGCAGTCGGTAGGCTCTTTCATACGAGCCTTTTAGCTGAAGCCCAGGCAGGATATAATAAGATGCAGCCAGGCCATAGCCAAACTTGTTCCGGTTGATGCCGGCGTCGACGAAGGTGGTATCCGGGCTTAATACACTGGTTTTGACCAAGACAGTACGGGCCCGCTGATAAAGGTATTTTCCGAATATCGTCGCATTCCATTTATCCGGAGCGGCATACTGGTAGCTGAATCCGAGTATATTTTTATCTGTTTTCTGAGGAATACGGTGATCCGAATCATCAGGATAGAAGCTATCGTGTCCCTTACGGTCAAAATGGCTGAAAACATCGTTCAGTGCGAGGTAGTGCCTGCCATTGATCCGGTAGGAAAGGGTAGCCGTTGTGTTGGCCGCATTATTGCTGTATTTAAAATGGCCGAGGTTACTGCTTTCTCCGCCTTTTCCCCTGTACGTAATGGAATCGGCAAACCAGTTGTAACGGGCATGCACCGTATCAATATTTTGCTCCCTGCCGAAATTATAGTTGGCATTCACGGCCACGTCAAGTCCTTTTATAAGGAGGTCCTTCTTTTGGTATTTTAAAGCGGGCATGACGATGTCGCCTTTCGTATGCCAGGCGCCAAACACGGTGACCATACTGGCCCCGGTCTGTATCTCCCTGTAATACCGGCCCAGGGTAATGCCTATCAGGAATTTGCCGGCCCATTTTTTATCTACGAAGCCCAGCTGCGCGATGGCGGTCTCGTTGTGGTAAGTATCGTGAAAACGCCTGACCCTGGTATTGGGATGGTATTTCCCGGTATGTATATCGGCTGCATCTACCGTCACCTTGTAATCATTGTCCGAATAATTCCGGAAGGCGTTCAATTGTACGGTAAAGCCATTTTTTGAAGTGACCGCCGCATTGAGGTTAGACCTGTGCGTGTTAAATGATCCGTAAGCATAAGACACGTCGAGGTAATTTTTCATCCCGTTGCCGGTGATGATGTTCACCGCTCCGCCCAGGGCGTCGCTTCCCAGCCAAACGGGTACGACGCCCTTATAAACCTCTACACGCTCGGCAAAATTGATGGGAATATTGTTGATCTGGAAGGAGGCGCCGAAATGATCCATGGGCACGCCATCCAGGAAAAACCTGATTCTTTTACCCGAAAATCCGTTGATGGAAAAGTCATAGTCGGATCCCACTCCGCCGGTCTCGCGCAAACGGGCCCCGGGTATACGATCCAGCACATGGGCGATATCCGAGGTGGAATTGTGCAGCTTTTGCGCATCTACCGCCGTCACGTTATAGGCCTGCCGGTTGACAAGCTGCGTCGGTGTATACCCGAACACCGTCACCGCCTCCAAAGAGACCGTGTCGGCCTTTAGCGTAAAAAGAAAAGGCTGGTTTCGGAGCTTTACCCCGATCCTGGTCTTTAAGGGGACATGACCGGTCATCGAAATCTGAATTTCAAATGTACCGGCAGGCAAACCTCTCAATTCGAAACGGCCGCCTGCGTTTGTAGATGCTGATTTTCCCAGGTCCGGGATATGGACCGAGGCCGACGACAGCGGCTGCCTGTCCTGGTCCTCCACCGTTCCTACGATCGTCACACCGCCTGTTTGCGCATAGGATGACAAGCAGAAGCACGACACGATGAGTATCCGGCAGAGGTGCCTTATTTTGTATAAAAAGCCGCAATTGACCACCTGTAAGTTTCTTTTCTTCCTGATCCGAACACGCCGGGCCACCCTGTTTCCGGTTTCCGGCGGACATAGTGAAATAATCAAACGGATCTCTTTATTTAGAATTATTAAATATTAACTTTGTAGCGCAAAGGTATCGTAACAGGGGTCTCCGCTATTTATGAATACAGACGCATTATTTATGAAAACGGAATTTAGTTATGGATGTAGAAATTACGGGTTCTGATTTCAGCGATATCATCTCGTCCATTGACCGGCCCGATTCTCCCGGGGAGAACCATATACACCAGGTGACGTTAACCACCCCCAAGGGCAGTATCCAATTCAGGGAAGAAACATTACAGCAGCATTTATATACACTGGAGGGACATTATTCGGTCAGGGATGATGTACGGATTTTCGGAAAAGGAGAGTCCGAATTACTGGAAATCCAGTTCAATTTATCGGATCAGGATATTTTCTACCGGGGTAAATCCAATACGGAGCTGTCGGCTCCCGCCCGGTCGGGCAATATCTCCTATCTTCCGGCGGATGACAACCAGGCGAATATTCTCTGGCAAAAGAATGTGCGCTACCATACCTTCGACATACACCTCCCGTTATCGCTGCTGCATCACTATGCGGGCGAATCCAGGCTGATGGACGGCTTCCTGTCCACGATCGACCAGAAGGCGAGCAGCAGGCTCTCAGCCAATACCATCAGCATTACACCGGCTATCTATAACGCCATCCAGGATATAAGGGCATGTACCTACGAGGGACTGACCAGAAGAATTTACCTGGAATCGAAAGTATACGAGCTCATTGCCCTGCTCTACGAGAATGCCCGGGGGAAAAGGGAGACATCCCGGCTGAACGCTGATGACCAGGAACGGATCCGTTTCGCCGCTTCCATAATCCGCAATAGTATGGAGAAGCCATTGACCATTCCAGAGCTGTCGCGCCTGGCAGGTATTAACCGTACCAAACTGAAGACCGGGTTTAAAATGCTGTTCGGCACCACGGTATTCGGCTACCTGCAGGATCTCAGGATGCACCAGGCCAAAAGATACCTGTTGGACACCCGGCTGACCGTACAGGAAATCGGGATTCTTCTGGGCTACCAGAACACTTCCAATTTCAGTATCGCCTTTAAAAAAACCGTTGGATATTCCCCGATGAAACTAAGGGAAAAGCAGGATATCCGTTAATGCCCCGAAATCTTAATCCCCATCTCCTGTCGGGATCCGGGCATTTATGAATAAGGAAGTCTTGCTTATGCATGCGGAAGTTTTGTTAACCGATATTTGGTTGGCCCGGGATAAGCTGTCTTTTTTGCACGGACATAAGCAAGGCAGCACCTAATCATTATGGTCACATTTATCATCACTTTATTAAAATGGTCTTTCATTGTTCTCCTTTCATTGCTGTGTGTCGGCTTCCTTTTTGAGCAGTACTGCAGATGGAAATTGGAAAAAAGAGCGTTTGCCGGCAAAACTTTCGCCGACATTAACGGTAAAGCCCTCCATTATGTAAAGAAAGGACACGGCAACTGTACGGTGGTGTTCGTGTCCGGTATGGGCAGCAGCCACCGCATCTGGAAAGAAATACAGGACAGCCTGTCCCAACATGCCGTGACGCTGGCTTATGACCGCAACGGAATCATGTGGAGCGAGGCCGCAGGCATGCCCGTTACGAATCACCAGGTTTCGGAAGAGCTGCAGCTATTGCTGGAAAAAACAAAATGCCCCAGGCCTTATATCCTGGTCGCACATTCTATGGCGGGTATCTATCTGAGACCCTTCATTAAATGGAATGAAAAAGACATTTCGGGCATCGTCTTTGCCGAAGCAGCCCATCCGCAGCAGGTAAGCAGGTACTCTCCCGAATTGCTGAAAGCATTAAGTGTTCCGCCGGGCTGGCTGGTTAAATTCGTGGTCCGCACGGGCATTTACAGGACTGTTTTCTCCTTTTTCCCGTCTTCTCCCGAAATTCCGCTGAACCATCCGTTGCATCAGCTGGAGAAGGATTTTTTCTACAGGTCATGCGACAAAGTATTGGAAGAGCTGGCGCATGATCAAATGAATTTCAAGGATGCCGAACAATATACCTCCTTCGGAGATATCATGCTGACGGTAATTACCGGAACCTCAGCACGCAGGTATGCCGCCATAAAAAATACAGCCGTCCAGAATGAATACCGGTCGTTAATCAATGAATTGCAGCACGATCTGCTAAAGCTGTCCACCCGTAGCCAATGGGTACCAGCCCAAAACAGCGGTCACATCTTACAGATCTATGACGTGGCATTACTGGTTGACGAGATCAGGAAAATGCCGGCGTTAAAGAATGACGACATCAGATGAACATTCTGGCAGATTAGAAATATGTCTGATAAAAATTCTTAATACGCCCACAAATTCTGCTCCTGACCCGGGCCTGCCTGGAATTCAGCTCTTTCCGGCTGGTCCCCGGCAGCAGGAATGGATGGCGCTTTGTTCAGGGCAAAAAACAGTAAAGGAGCTACATTTTCATGTAACTCCTTTACTTACTGCGGACTCACCCGGGATTGACGTCACGCACGACCGCGCTCCCGGGCAGTCGGCTGCTTATCGCCGGCAAGCTGTAAACTGATCATGCTTCCTCCTTTAAGCTTTGGAGCTTTTTCTTTGATGTATCGGGAAAGAATAAAGCGAAAATGATCAGCACCACCACCGACCCGACAGCCGGGTAAATCCATATCCCGTACCAGTCATGGGCTATACTGCCTACCGGTTGTTCCAGCGTATGATACGCCTGGGAAAGTCCTGCCAGGTGAGTGCCGACAAATGAGCCAATACCCCAAAGAATAAATGCTATAAGCCCTTGTGCTGCTCCCCGTATGGTCTCGTTCGCTTCCTCGTCTACGTATAATTGTCCCGCAATAAACAGGAAATCATAACAGGCCCCGTGAAGCAGAATGGCTGCGAAAACGAAAACGGTTTGAAAAGAGGCCGAATCCACGCTTCCCGCCAAAAGAAAATACCGGATCGCCCAAAGCAGGATACCCATAAATATCGTCTTTTTATAACCCACGCTTCTCAGCATGAACGGCAGCAAAATCAGGAATATAACATCCGAGACCTGGGCCAGGGACATTTTTGCCGCCGAATACGTCCACTCCAGCTCCGTAACATACAGATTCATATTTACGAAGTAGAAGTACAGCGGAATACAGATCAGGAACATGCACAAAATAAAAATAGTGAAGGAGGGTTTCCTGAAAAGCGCAAGCGCATCGAGACCGAGGATATTACCCAGGCTAACATCTTTGCCGGTCTTCTTCGGAGGCGTATGCGGCAAAGTAAGGGAGAAAAGGCCGAATACAACCGAAACTGTTCCCGCGAGGTAGAATTGTACCGCTGATTGCTCACCTTTAAAAAGAATGCTGAGCACCAGCCCTCCGGCGATCCATCCCACGGCGGAGAGCGTTTTGACAATCGGGAAATCACGCTTTTGATCCGTAAGATGGTGCAGGGAAAGGGAATTCCCCAGCGCCAAGGTGGGTACAAAAGTAGTACAGTACAAAATCAACATGGGATAGAACGACCCGAACGTGGTCATGCTCGGAAGAAGAAATAACAATACGCCTCCCAGGATCCCGAGCAGGGCAAGAATTTTTTCGGATGCGAAGTACCGGTCCGCGAGCAGGCCCACGAAGAACGGTGAGATCATCGCACCAATAGCGAAAGCTCCATAGGCCAGGCCGATTTGCGAACCTTCGAACTGAAGTGTCTTGCTGAGGTATGTCCCCATACTTACATACCATGAACCCCATATGAAATACTGGAGAAACATAAAGGCAGCAAGTTTGATTCTGATTTGGG
>JBEBSO010000125.1:0-8324 GCA_040394275.1 Telluribacter sp. | reverse complement strand
GGAAAAAACATTGCAACCTGTTTGCACCACTTTACCCTTACCTTTGTATCACCTGCCTGTTAATAAATGAAATAGCCGATGGAAAAAGCCGAACATATCCCCGCCGCCCCCGCACCCCGGCCATGCTGCGATGCGGGCGACGGGCACGTGCACGAAGAATCGCATGACCACGGTCACGACCATGACCACGACCGGGAGCATTCGCCGTTCCGGGCCTATCTGCCGGGAGGCATCAGCCTTCTCCTGCTGTTGGGCGGGATAGCGATGGATCACTATATCGATACGTCTTTTTTCAAAGGACCGGTCCGGCTGCTGTGGTACCTGGCCGCTTATGCTCCTGTCGGGCTGCCTGTACTCCGGGAAGCCCTGGATGCGCTCCGGAAAGGCAGCTTCTTCAACGAGTTTACGCTGATGGTCCTGGCTACTTCCGGCGCCTTCGCAATCGGCGAATATCCGGAAGGCGTGGCCGTCATGCTTTTTTATGCCATCGGGGAGCTTTTCCAGGGGGCGGCAGTGCGGAAATCCAAAGACAATATCCGGGCGCTTCTCGATGTCAGGCCGGCAACCGCTTCGCTGGTGAGCGGGGATACGGTACAGGTCGTCCGCCCCGAACAGGTCCGTCCCGGTGACATCATACAGGTCAAAGCGGGAGAAAAAGTACCGCTCGACGGTGAAATGCTCAGCGAAGGGAGCAGCTTCAACACATCGGCGCTGACGGGGGAAAGCAAGCCGAAAAGCATCTACCGGGGCGAGACGGTCCTGGCCGGTATGCTCAACATCGACCGGGTGGCAGAACTGAAAGTAACAAAGAAATTTGAAGACAGCTCGCTGGCGCAAATCCTCGACCTGGTCCGGAATGCCACCGGCAGGAAGGCCAGAACGGAGCTGCTCATCCGGCGGTTTGCCCGGGTATACACCCCCGTGGTGTTCTTTCTTGCGCTCGGCCTGGTGACAATCCCCTATTTCTTCACGGAAGGCTATGTATTTAAAGACTGGCTCTACAGGGGTCTCGTGTTCCTGGTCATCTCCTGCCCCTGCGCCCTGGTGATTTCCATCCCGCTCGGTTACTTCGGCGGGATCGGCGCTGCGTCCCGTAACGGCATCCTGTTCAAGGGTTCCAATTTCCTGGACCTGATGACGCGCATCAACACCGTCGTGATGGACAAGACCGGCACCCTGACCAGGGGCGTGTTCCGGGTACAGCGGGTGGAAGTCAATACCGGGGATTTCCCGGCGCTCACCCGCGACGGTTTCCTGAACCTGCTTGCTGCGCTGGAACATAAGAGCAATCACCCGGTAGCCAAAGCCATCGTGGCCGAAGCCCCCGGATACGCCCGCCATTATCGCGCGGAAGATGTAAGGGAAATAGCCGGGCACGGCCTGGAAGGCCGGATTTCCGCGGCGGACAACGCGGCTCCGGAAGGCCCTTCGGGGCATATCCTGGCCGGGAACACCAGGTTGCTGGCCGGCCGGGACATCGCCTATGACCCGGTATTGGACACCCTCGTCGAAAGCGTGGTGGCCGTGGCCGTCAACGGGAAATATGCGGGCTACGTGCTGCTCGCCGACGAGCTCAAAGCAGACGTCCCCGCCTCCGTCCGGGCCATGCGTGCACAAGGCGTCACCCGGACCGTTATGCTGAGCGGCGACAAGCACTCCATTGTTCAGAAGGTGGCGGCGGCGGCCGGAATCGACATTGCCTACGGAGATCTCCTGCCCGGGCAGAAGGTCAGCAGGCTGGAAGAGCTGAAGAAAGACCGGCAGCAGGTGATTGCCTTTGTGGGGGACGGGATCAACGACGCCCCGGTGCTGGCTATGGCCGATATCGGGATGGCTATGGGAGGAATGGGAAGTGACGCTGCCATTGAAGTGGCCGATGTAGTCCTGCAGACCGACGAGCCCTCCAGGATCGTCACGGCCATCCGGGTGGCACGGGCCACCAAACGCATCGTGATCCAGAACATCGTCCTTGCCTTTGCAGTCAAAGGCATCGTGCTGCTTCTCGGCGCCGGGGGGCTGGCTACCATGTGGGAGGCCGTATTTGCAGACGTGGGAGTGGCATTGCTTGCCATTCTGAATGCCGTCAGGATACAGCACATGAGCTTTGACTGAAATACAGGCTTATGCCTTCCGGCGGACCGCCGAATGCGGCAAGGTCAGAACAGGTGATTTTTCAGGGCATAGGCAACGGCAGCCACCGTATTTTTTACGCCCATTTTCTCCAGCAGCCGCAGCCGGTGCCCTTCAACGGTCCGTACGCTGATGTAGAGCTTTTCCGAAATCTCGGCGGTGGACATCCCATCGCAAAGCAGCTGCAAAACATCTGTTTCCCGGCTGGACAAGGCTATTTTACCGGCAGAATGCAATACGGGGGAGCTGTTGCTGACGACCATTTTGCGGTGCATGGCCCGGGTCACGAAGTCACTGTAATAGAAGCCTTCGGCATGTACCCGGCGAATCGCCTTTTCGACTTCGGCCGGCGTGCTGTCCTTCAGCAGGTAGCCATGCACCCCTTTCTCCAGCATATGGATCACAAAACGGTCCTCGTCATACATGGATACCACGATGATCCTGACTTCAGGGTGCCGGTCATGCAGGATCTCCGCCGTCTGGATCCCGTCCAGCACCGGCATCTGCAGGTCCAGCAGGACCACATCCGTCCTGACCGATGACAGCTTATCGAGCAGGTCCTGGCCGTGGGACGCCTCCACGACAAACTCAAAATCCGGCACCTGGCTCAACATAGAGATAAAGCCTTTCCGGAACAGCTCATGATCGTCAGCAACGGCCAGCTTCAGCATGGTTAAAGTGCACTTTTGCAACCGGTTTTCCGCGGCTTTTGTCCGCCGCTTCATTACAAACGTGTAAATCTAAACAATTTGCCGGTTAAACGGGCTTTCACGGGCCGGCCGCCGGTAAATTAAACCCGCACCCTGACCTTCGCCTCGCAGCCCTCTCCCGGTGCGGTCCGGTAGGTAACCACCCCGTCGATGATGCTTGCCCGGCTTTCGATGTTGCGCAGCCCGTGCCCGGCCGCAGGCAGCTCCCTTACCCCGTTTTCGTCAAATCCCCGCCCGTTGTCGGTCACGGTCAGCTGCAGCGAGCCCGTGGTATAGTGCAGCCTCACAATAAGCCGGTCGCAGGCGGAATGCTTGATGGCGTTGTTGACCAGTTCCTGGACAATCCGGTACAGGGAAAGCTCCGTCTTGCCGGCCAGGCGCGGCGGATGGTTCAGGTTGCATTCAAACCGGACATCCAGCCGGCTGTTGTCCCGGATCTTGTGGATAAATTCCTCTACGGCCGCTACCAGCCCGAACCGCTCCAGCGAGGCCGGTACCAGTTCGCTCGTGATGCGTCTTACCTGCGCGATCGTTTCATCCAGCAGCTTACGGGCATTTTCCAGCGGGGCATCCTCCGTCCGGGCGGCTGCATCCGCGGCAGGCACCACCTGGCTGAGGCTGAATTTAGTAAGCGAAAGCATGGTGCCGATATCGTCGTGAAGATCCTGGGCAATCCGTCTGCGTTCCGCCTCCTCCGTATGAAGCGCCGTGTCCAGCAGCAGTTTCTGATGGCGGTTTTCCAGGTCCCGCAGGTGCTTTTGCTGCGCAATCTGCCGCTTCTGGTAATTGATCACGAAAAGAATGACGAAAACCGCCATGATGGTCATGGCCAGCATTCCCATCATCATGGCATTTCTTATCTCTTCGCTATCTGCCGCTTCCATTCGGATCCCGGGGATAATTCACAAAGCTAAACAGGATAATCAGTATGCAGCCTACCTCAAATACTACCGGCATAAAATGCATAAAGCCGATGTCCAGCGCAGGCTCCCACCGGTTGACATACTTCATCACCGGCGCCACAAATGCATACACTGCATAGAACATCAGCAGCCCGGCCGATATGAGGAACGGCGGTGAAGCCAGCAGGTTGGTAATCCGGAGCGTCCGCATTACCTCATAATAATACAGGAGGATCCAGCAGATCATGAGGACGCATTCCAGCGTGCTGGTAAACTGCACCTCGGTATTGTCCCGGCTGGTGGACAGGCTCCCCAGGGAGACATAGATCTCGGCTACCGCAAGCAGCGAAAACAGGATGGAAACCCGCAGCAGCAGGCGCCTGTACGCGGCGCTGCTGTACAGGTGATAATACATACAGCTGAACAACACATACCTGACGAGCATATTCAGGTTGTTCAGAAAAAGGTTATTGATCTGGAATGATGCGAAATGAATCATTACCAGATCATTAACCAGTTTATAGCAGAGAAATACAAACAGGAAAAAGAACGGCTTCTGCCGGTACGCCCGCTTTCTCCACATCAGCAGGACCGGGAAAATGGTAAGCAGGGCTCCTACGATATAAATCGGGTAGGCCTTGAAAAAATTCAGATAGTTCGTCATCCTCCTGTTCCTGTTTACCCGTCCCCGTCAGGCACCCGTCACCGCCCCGTCATTTCTTTCCTCCAATCCCGATAGGCGGAACGCAGTGCTGCGGGCAGGCCGGTCCGGCTGCTCCCGCTACTATTGTGAAATCTCCCGCATCCTTTCCCGTGCGGACGGGCCTGCCGAGCAGCTTGCCGTTTTCATCCACAGCGTAGATGACGAGCTCATCATCGTAGCTGCCGGATTCGGACACCGCAAAATTAAACCGGAGCCCGACACAGGCCTTACCGCCCAGCGAAAGGAGCTCTTCCAATACCTTCCTGCCGAAAAACTGGCTGTGCACGTATGCCTCCTTCTTTTCGAAACCCTGCGCCTTTCTCTTCTTGTGAAACCTGTCCAGGTATTTTTTTGCCTCGGCTTCTTCGATAATCTTACCGTCTTCAGGTGAAAACTTGCGTTTTGATTCTTCCATAATTTTAGGTTTTAAGATGTACAGGAATTATGAGTGTAAAGATGGCGTACGGTAAAAATATTCCGGCTACCGTTTGGTAAATTCCGGACAGGCCGCGTCCTTCCATGCGGCCGAACAGCCTGTCACACTAGCCTATACGCTGCCTTACGGTCTCGTACAGGATGACGGCAGTAGCCGCCGAGACATTAAGGGAGCCCACTTTTCCCATCAGCGGGATCTTCACCAGGTCGTCCGACAGCTCCAGCAGCTCCCTGGAGATCCCGTCTTCTTCCGAGCCCATAATAATGGCCGTAGGAACGGAAAAGTCGGCCTGATAGAGAAGCTTCTCAGACTTTTCCGTACAGGCGACGATGCGGAGACCGCTTTCCTTCAGGTAGCGTACCGCCTCCGCCAGGCTGTTTTCACGACAGACAGATACAAAGTTGAGCGCTCCTGAAGAGGTCTTCATGGCATCGGAGGTAATCTGGGCGCCGCCCCGCTGCGGCACCACGATGCCCTGCACCCCGGCACATTCCGCCGACCGGGCGATGCCGCCGAAATTCCGTACATCCGTCACCCGGTCCAGGATCAGGAACAGCGGCGTATTGCCTTCCTCAAACACCTTTGTAAGCACGTTGTGAATCGGGGCGTAGCGTATGGGCGAGACAAAGCATATCACGCCCTGGTGGTTTTTCCGGGTGATCCTGTTCAGCTTTTCCACCGGCACCTTCAGGTAAGGGATCCCCAATTCTGCGGCGAGCTTCTGAACCTCCCCCGCCCCGGTGTCTTTCTGGATGAAGAGGCGCTCGATTTCTTTCCCGGACCGCAGCGTCTCCATAACGGGCTGCATACCGAAAACCAGGTCCGTATCGTGTGTTTTAGTAGTTTTTCTTAGCGTATAGCGCCGGTTCTCCATGATTCGACAAGCGGGTACCAGATCGGCTGGTATTCCTGATAGCGCACCAGCTCATAGTGGTCGTACACGAACTGATTGGTGCGGCGGTTGAAAGTAAAATTAATATTGGTGGCGTTGGCCCGCCGGCTGTATTCCCAGACTTCCCGGTCTTTTCCCCGCTGTACCTTATCGGGATTGCCCAGGATAATATAGATCATTCCCTTGTCGGTCTTCCATCCCTCCTTATAGGTGGTGAAGAGCTGGTTGGCTTCCTCCACCCGCTTGTAATAGTTGCTGATCGTCTGACGGGCAAGCTCCTGGTTGCCCGCCATCAGGGTAAGCCAATACTTGTCCAGCGACTTCTTAAAATCCTTCGCGGCCTGGATCTCCCTGATCTCGGCGTTGGTGCTCATGTACATCAGCGGCGGCAGCAGGCGTTCCGGGTAAGTAATCTTGGGATATCTTTCGTCTACCACCACAAACCCGATCCCTTCCGCCTGGGCCGTATCACTCAGAAAAAAGTACAGGCCCTCCTTTTCAAAAATGAGCGGAGCGGCCGAGCTCACAGTGAAAGCACTGTCCACTTTCAGCGAACGGCTGGCCGGCCTGGGCGACGTATTCATCGGCGAGCCGGCCGGCTCGAAATCATGATTGTAATAATACCCGTAAAGCCTGCGGGGCTGACCCGACAGCTCTTTCAGCTGGACAGGTTCTCCCTTCTTTACGAAATTTCTTTGCAGGAAAAAGTGCCCGTCACCGCTGAACAAACCCACCTTGTCACTTACCCGGTCGGTAGAGAACCGGATCGGCAGGTCGTTGAGCAGCTTCTTCATGGTGATATTTTCCGTAATTTCGATCAGCATCAGCCCGCTTTCCTTTTTCGGCTTCTTCACCTCGAAGTCCAGGACCAGCCTGTCTCCCGCCGCCCTCACATCCGCCTCCTGCAGCGGGACATTCCCATAGCCCAATCTGTCCCTGCTTCCGTAGTCACTGTATATAACATAATTGAGATTATACGCCGAGGCAAACTCCCGGGGCGGCATCAGCTCATTGCCCTTCCGGGCATTAATTACCATATAAATGCGGGTATGAAGGGAATCCTGGTTCAAAAACCTGCTGTCTATACTCAGGATAGCACCCTGCTTTTCCGTAGCAGCAGGTGCAGCGGCAGGCCGCTCAGCGCTGGAGGTCCTGTCTACCCCTGCCACCGCGGGCGCCTTTTTGGGAGAGGAACAACCCGCCCCCGCAAGCATAACCCCAACGACGGGCAACCACCAGGCCAACGAGAAAATCTTTTTCATCATGTTTCCTTTCTTTTACAAAGAACGAATGAAAGTTTATTTTATGCAAATGAACGGTAAAAATAACAGGGTTTTGCAGATCGAAACCACGGTTCCGGCTCCCGCAGCACTGTTTTTGCCGGCATTCAATTGTCATATTAACACGAAAATACTTCGGTCAGACAGGTATTTTTTGGTTATTTGTTGCTCTTAATAGTTGAATACAAGACCAAGACTCATTGATTTTTGTGATTAACCATAACCCTTTTACGACAATGTACCTAAATCCGCGCGGCATTGTGCTGTTTTTTACTTTTGTCCTTTGCACGACGGTCTCCCTGACCGTAAACGCCCAGGTAAAAACCCCGCAGAAGCGAATTCTGGTTTTTTCTAAAACTGCGGAATTCCGTCACAATTCGATAGACGCCGGCAAGCTGGCTATCCTGCAGCTGGGCCGGGAGCACGGGATTGCCGTGGATACGACGGAAAACTCCGGCCTGTTTAACGAACAGGACCTCTCCCGCTACAGCGCCGTTGTTTTTCTCAATACAACGGGCGACATCCTGAACGATCGGCAGCAGTATGAGTTTGAGCGCTACATACAGGCCGGCGGAGGCTATGTGGGGATTCATGCCGCTACCGATACCGAGTACGGCTGGCCCTGGTACAACAAGCTGGCCGGCGCCTACTTCAACGGCCACCCCAGCCATCCGAATGTGCAGGAAGGGACGACCGTCATTATCGACCGCAACCACCCCTCGATGAAGGACATCCCGGCCAACTGGAAGATCAAGGACGAGTTCTATGATTTTAAGAGCTTCAATACGGATGTGCATGTCCTCATGAATATCGACGAAAAGACCTACAAGGGCGGCAAAATGGGTGACAACCACCCCATTGCCTGGTACCACGAATTTGACGGCGGAAAGGCATTCTACACCAATCTGGGCCACGAAATCGCTACCTTCCAGAACCCGGTTTTCCTGAGCCACCTCTACGGGGGCCTGAGATATGTCATGACGGATCGCCTGGACTATTCCAAATCCCGGCCGGAAGAAAACCGCTTCACAAAAAATGTCCTCATAGAAGGCCTGGACGAGCCTACGGAGCTGGTGGTACTGGACGACCACCGCGTGCTTTTCACGGAAAGAAAAGGAAAAGTGAAGCTGTACCACCCCAAAACCGGCAGGATCAAGGTCGTAGCGGAAGTACCGGTTTATACCCAGCAAGAATACGGGCTGATGGGCATCAACATCGATCCCGATTTCAAAACCAACAAATGGGTGTACATGTTCTACTCTCCTCCTTCC
>JBEBSO010000124.1:0-8329 GCA_040394275.1 Telluribacter sp. | reverse complement strand
TCTTTGAAGAGGCGCTTAAAGGAATAAACCCGGAGGATTTCCGGGACAAACGGGTCGTCGTAAAAGGATGCAGCAAGGTCCCGGTCCCGATCTCGGCCTATGTAGAGATTACCCGGGTGCTGCTGCCCGTTGTCCAGAGCCTGATGTTCGGCGAGCCCTGCAGCACGGTGCCGCTGTTTAAAAAAAGCCGGATCCGGGCCGAAAGGCCTGAAGCTTCCGCGACCTGAAGCTAGGTCTCGCGGAGATCCATCCTGATCCGCCAGTCTTTGGGAAAGTAATTGTTGACGCGGTGGCCGAGGTTCTTCACCCAGCCCAGGTTGACTCCCTGGTAGCGCACCAGCAGCCAGCCGGCAGGCGCCCCGGCAGGAAGCGCCGCAAGCTCCTTCTTCAAAAAACTCAGGCATTCTCCCCTGGAGAGTGTGACAAATCCCACCTCGTCGGAGAGCATTTCATGTAATGCCAGCGGGTGCCCCGGTACAAAGGACGTTCCCTTAAACCGGCCGGTTTCCTTAAACCACACGCCTTTCGGCAGCAGGTGATCCAGTAAAAGAAGATCCTCCTCCAGCCCCAGCGGAGCCGACACCACCGCCTGGTCGGGCTTTGCCAGGTGAAAATGGCCTTCCGGGCGACGGAGCCATCCTTTCAGGTGAGGCAGGAGCTTTTTGTGAACAGGGACCAGCGAGCTGAACTTACGGGGAACACCCGGCTTCATCCTGCCCCCCTCACCCTGCCTGAACACGGCAAAGTAAAAGCCCTCCCCTTTTACCCGGTGCGGGTACACCTGGTACCCTATCCTCCCGGAGGCAATGTTCCAGCCGGCTTCCATATCGACGGCCACCGGGATCATGCCCCGGCCCGCCAGCCATCCGGCGTTCCCCTCGTTTTCCAGGCTGTTATAGGTACAGGTGCTGTAGATAAGAAAGCCGCCCGGCCTGACCAGCTTCCTGGCCGCCGAAAGGATACGCTGCTGCCGGGCCGCGCATACCCTCACCTGCTCTTCGGACCACTCGTTTACAGCCATCGGATCCTTCCTGAACAACCCTTCGCCCGAACAGGGCGCATCCACCAGCACCAGGTCAAAAAAACCCGGCAGCCGCTCAAACTGCGCCGGGTCATAGCTGCTGGTAAACGTGCCGGCATACCCCCAGCGCTCCAGGTTGTCCTGGAGCGCTCCTGTACGGCTATGGATCACCACGGTCGAAACCAGCAGGCTCCCCTCCGGCATCCAGGACGCCAGCAGCGTACTTTTTCCACCGGGAGAAGCGCAGAGGTCGAGGATGCGCAGCGGGCTCTTTTGCGGGAAGATCCGGCCCAGGGCCTGGTAGAGCACCATCGAAGAGGCTTCCTGTACATAGTAGCCGCCGGCATGAAAAAGCGGGTCAAGCGTAAATACGGGCCGGTCGGGCAGGTACCTGCCCTCCGGGTGCCAGGGGACGGCCGGCAGACCTTCCAAAGCATCTGTCCTGCCTTCGGTTTTCCACCTGTTGATCCGGATGCTGACCGGTGCGGGCTCCTGCAGCGATGCCTCGAAGTCGGAAAATTCTGCACCGAGCCGGGCTTGCATCTGCTCCCGGAAGGCTTTGGGAAGTTCTGTCTTCAAGCGTTTCATTTGAATAGCACCGGTGGGGTCCGCCTCCCTTTAAGATTAAGGCTTGTTGCTGTCGACCCTGATCCGCTCTTCCCGGTTGGCCAGCTCCCAGGCCGTATGAAAAACGAGCCTGACGATCGGCGCCTGCTTGTCAAAGAGGATCTTCTCTACGTCATCCCCCGGCCTGTGGTAATCCTCGTGGACACCCGTGAAGTAAAAAATCACCGGGATGCCTTTCTTGGCAAAGTTATAGTGGTCGGAACGGTAATAAAATTTATTGGGGTCCCGGGGGTCGTTAAATGTGTAGTCCAGCGTATAGTTAACGTACTTTTTATTGGCCTCCTCGCTGATGGCATGCAGCTCGGACGACAGCTTGTCGGACCCGATAAGGTACACGTATCTGTGATCCGACTTATGCGCGTCGTCTACCCGGCCGATCATATCGATATTGAGATTGGCTACCGTATTTTTCAGCGGGAACAAGGGGTGCTCCGAATAGTATTCGGAACCCAGCAGTCCTTTTTCCTCACCGGTGACATTCAAAAACAGCAGGCTTCTCCGGGGCCCGTGGCCTTCCCGCTTCGCTTTGGCAAATGCTTCGGCCAGCTCGAGCAGGGAGACGGTACCCGAACCGTCGTCATCCGCCCCGTTGTTGATCTGGCCGTCGGGTGAAATCCCGATGTGATCCAGGTGCGCGCTGATGACAATCACCTCGTCCTTTTTGTCCGTTCCCTCCAGGAAAGCCGCTACGTTTTCGGTTTCGACGACCTGGTTGATCCGCGCGGCCTTCAGGGCGATTTCTGCAGCCAGGCGTTCTTTGGACCCCGACCCGGTCCTGGCGATGTGACTTTTGACTTTTTCGAGCTTCCGGAGCCTGGTGTTCAGCAGGGCGATACCCGTCCGCTCCGAAACATACACCGCCGCGCTACTGGTCAGCTGCTCGCGAACCGGCTGCAGGCTGAGCATGTTATTGTAGCGGTTCATCATCAGCGAACGCTGCTTCAGCTCACGTTCAAATTCGTCCCCGTTTTTCGAAGAGATAATCACCACGAAACGCGCCCCTTTTTCCATCGCGGCATTGACCTTTGCCCTCCACCCGAGCGCTCCGCCCCACCTGGCCGACTTCTCCTCGTTTCCGCTCAGGATATATTTGCCGTCAGCCGCCACGGGCTCGCCGTCAAACAGGGCAACGGCTTTGCCCCGGACGTCCAGGTACGCATAATCATCGTACTTGTCCGTCACGATCCCGTACCCTGCCAGTACCAGCTCCACTTTTTCTTCCTCTTTTACATTGAGCAGACCATTGATATAAAAGTCCTCGTTGAGCCTGAAAGTCCGGCTGCCCGACTTCATATATACATCTCCCCAGCCCGCCCTGTAGAGGTTGTAGTGCTGAAAATAAGACCTGGTGCCGTCGCCGGCCTGCACGGCAGGCTGCAGGCCGTACTCCCTGTAAAACCCGGCTACATAGGCGGCGGCCTTCTTTTGCCCCGGCGACCCGGTGTCACGACCTTCCAGGCTGTCTGCCGCGATGACGAGCAGGTGCCGCTTCAGGTCTTCCGGCGTGATGGTTGCGGCATATTTCGAAGCAATATCCTGCGCGCCCGCACGGGGGAACGCCCCTGCCAGGGCCAGTATCAGGAAGACGGTAAGCCGATACTGGATTTTCATTCTCCGGCCAGCTTATTTTTGACAAGGTACTCAGCAATCTGTACCGCGTTGGTCGCGGCGCCTTTGCGCAGGTTGTCCGCAACAATCCACAGGTTCACTGTTTTCGGCTGACTCTCATCCCGCCTGATCCGGCCTACGAATGTTTCATCCTTCCCGTGCGCCGTGAGCGGCATGGGATACACAAAGTTGGCGGGATCGTCCTGCACCACCACACCCTCGGCTTCGCTCAGGATCCGGCGGATCTCGTCCAGGTCAAATTCATTTTCAAACTCGATATTGACCGCCTCCGAGTGTCCCCCGATGGTAGGGATGCGCACCGTAGTGGCGGTTACCGCGATGGAATCATCGCCGATGATTTTCTTTGTCTCATTGGTCATCTTCATTTCCTCCTTGGTATACCCGTTGTCCAGGAAGGAGTCGATGTGCGGAAGCACATTCAGGTCGATCGGGTGCGGATAGACTTTCCCCACAGCGGCATCGCCTTTCCTCTCCCCGAACAGCTGATCCACTGCGGCCTTTCCGGTACCCGTCACGGACTGGTAAGTAGAAACCACTACGCGCTTCACCCCGTATTTTTTATGCAGGGGGTGAAGCACCACCACCATCTGGATCGTCGAGCAGTTGGGGTTGGCAATGATTTTATCATCGGCTGTCAGCGTACCGGCATTGATCTCCGGCACCACCAGCTTCTTGGAAGGATCCATGCGCCAGGCAGATGAATTGTCTATTACCGTAATGCCCGCAGCGGCAAATTTCGGGGCGAGCTCCAGTGAAGTCCCTCCGCCTGCAGAAAAAATGGCGAGCGCAGGCTTGGCCTTGATTGCATCCCCGAAACCCACGATTTTCACCTGTTTACCCTTGAACGTAATTTCCTTACCCACCGATCTTTCAGAGGCCACCGGAAGCAGCTCCGTTACAGGAAAATTACGCTCTTCGAGCACTTTGAGGATTTCGCTGCCTACAAGACCAGTGGCACCTACTACTGCGATTTTCATTGCATCAAATTAAATAAGTGAACAGAATGGTACTATTTCAGGAAATGTTCCGGAAAATTGCCGCAAAGGTAAACATAAATCCGCTAATAATTATGTGCTTCCCTCCACTGCCAGATCTTTTCGGCCGTTATACAGTAATCCAGCCGGACATCATGTAAATCAACGTCTTCGATCCCTTCTATTGCTTCAAAGAGAGACAACCCGATCTTCAGCGCATCCGGCCTCAGCTGTGCAAGAAACCGGTCGTAAAACCCGCCTCCGTATCCCACGCGGTTGCCGTTGACATCGAAAGCGAGCAGCGGTACCAGCACCGCATCGATGGAAGCCGGGGATACGGGCACGGCGGTAAGCGGATCCGGCTCCGGGACGCCCCACCGGCTGATCCTCAGGGGTGTGCCGGCTTCCAGGTAGCAGTGAAGCAATTCCGGCGACCCCGGGCTGACTGCCGGTACCGCCAGCCGCACGCCGGGAAACTCCCTCCTGACCATTTCGATAAGCGGCCCGGTAGGCACCTCGTACGGGGCCGACAGGAAAACATGCAGCACGCGTACCTGCGTGCCGGCCAGCAGCGCCCGGACATGCCCGCAGATCCGGAGGCTTATTACACCGGCCTCCCCGGCAGCCAGCTGCCGGCGCTTCCATTTATACAACGTACGGATTTCAGACTTCCTCATGGACAGCAACAGGCTAAAGGGCCGGCATTGCCTGCTCCGGCTCAACCTCTCAGCTCATCGAGCGCATCCGGCTCTACAGTCCGGAAGTGCGCATATATTCTCAGCACGATAGCCAGCGAAATACAGATCTCCGCAGCGGCTACGACCATTACAAAAAGCGCGAACAGCTGTCCCTGCAGCAGCTCCGGATCGTGCCGGCTGAAGGCAACCAGGTTGACATTGACGGCATTGAGCATCAATTCCAGGCCCAGCAAAATACCGATGACATTCCGCTTGGTAACAGCCACGGCAAGGCCGATAGAAAACAAAAGAGCGCCTACCACCAGGTAGTGCTGTACAGGTACTGCATTCATGTCGACGATTTACGGTTTAGCGCGAGGTAAGAAGCCCCTATCAATACCACCAGCAGCAGGACGGCAGCCATTTCAAACGGCAAAAGATGCCGCGTCATGAGCTCCATCCCCAGGCTCCTCAGTGTCGAATGCATCTCCCTGACCTCGCCCGACAAAACGAAACGGGTGCTCAGCACAACCAGCAGCAGCAAGGCGAGGAGCCCCGCAGCCGCCAGTCCCCCCAGGAACCGGTTGGACGCCCCCACCTCTATCCGGTTGGACGAAACGGAATTCCCGGCACGCGCAGGCCGCGTCAGCATGATCCCGAAGATGATCAGGATCAGGATACCCCCAACGTAAATCATGATCTGGGCGATCCCCAGGAAATCCGAACCGGAAAGAATATAAAGCGCCGACACCGCCACGAGTGTAAAAAACAGCGCAAAGGCTGCGTGCATCAGGCTTCTGCTGAACAGAATAAAAAGCGCGGATGCGACAGCCACCGTTGCAAATGCATAAAATGCCGCTATTTCCATACCACATTCAGAATATTAGGTTGTCTATCAGCCTGACCTGCCCGAGGAATCCTGCAAAACATACCGCGTTCCTGCCCGCGGGCAGCAGCCGGTCTGCCGGTTCCAGCGTATCCGCATCGGCAATTTCAATATACTCCGGCCTGAAAGCCGGGATACGCGCAAAATACCGGCTGGCCTCCAGCTTTACCGACGCCACGTCCGCACCGGACAGGAGCTGGTCCCGTACCAGAGTCAGGCAACGAAAAATGTGCGGCGCAAGCGCTCTTTCTTCCGGGCTCAGCCGCTGGTTTCTCGAGGACATCGCCAACCCGTCCGCTTCCCGGACCGTGGGGCATACCACCACCTCCACCGGCATGGAAAGATTCTTCGCCAGCGCCTTTACAATGGCAGTCTGCTGCAGATCTTTCTGTCCGAAATAGGCGTTTTGCGGCTGAACGACATTGAACAGCTTCGCCACCACAATCCCTACCCCGTTAAAGTGTCCCGGCCTGAAAGCCCCTTCCATCACGCTTTCAAGCTTCCCGAAATACATCGTAAGCACGGGTGCTTCGGGGTACATCTCCTCTACCGGGGGGGCAAAGACCGCATCACACCCTGCAGAAGCCAGCAGCCCGCAATCCCGGGAAAGCGTCCTGGGATACCTGTCCAGGTCTTCCCGGTTATTAAACTGGATCGGGTTGACAAAGATACTGCATATGGTCACGTCGTTTGCCGCGGCAGCTGTCTTCACCAACGCCAGGTGCCCGTCGTGCAGCGCCCCCATCGTCGGGACCAGGCCGACGGTACGCCCCGCCTTCCGGGCTGTCTCAAGAAAGCCCCTCAATGCGCTTATTTCGTAAAATATCTGCATTCTGATCCAAAAAATTACCAGCGCCAGTCCTTACCCAGCACCAGCTCTTCTTTCAGGCCCTGCGAAACGAGAAATTCTCTTGTCTCCTCCGGGCTCATCCGGCCGGACGGCAGGGTCGGGGCGTTGGCCAGCGCAAACAAATACATGGAAACGATCCGGACCGTACTTTCCAGCTCCCGGCGGTTCACCAGGTTGAAATGGTCGCAGTCCGCATGGTAGCATTGCAGCGCTTCGTCCGGGAGCCTGCCCAGGAAACCGAGCACAGGAAACCCTTCCAGCAAAAAAGGCTGATGATCGCTGTGCAGGCCGGCCCTGCTCACGTAACGGTTGGCGTAGCTGGTGTCTATTTTCTTTACCATGTTCCCGATTTCCTTCAGCAGGGGCTCCGCCTCTGGCCGTCCGAAACCATTGACGCCCATGGGATCGTTCGTCATATCGAGATTGATCATACATCTCACTTTGTCTGCCCTGGGTAGCCTGGCGAGCTCCCGGACGTAATGCCTGGATCCCAGCAGCCCCTCTTCTTCTCCCATAAACATCACAAACTCGATGGTGCGCTTCGGCTTGATTTTCAAAGCCCGGAAAGTCCTGGCAATATCCATCACGGCAAAAGAGCCTATCCCGTTGTCGATGGCCCCCGTCGCCAGGTCCCAGGAATCCAGGTGCCCGCCGATGACGATTTTCTCGTCCGATTTCCCTTTGAGTGTAGCGATGACGTTACGTGCCCGGATGGGTCGTGAAGCGTTGGACATCGAGATCTGCGCAACAAGCGGCCCCTCCTCCAGTATCCAGGCCCTCAGCTCCCTGCCGCTGTCGTTCGATATGCAGACCGCGGGAATCGGGATCAGGGACCCGTCCACAGACGCCGTGCCGGTCATCAGGATCTGACCGGGGGCATTGTTAACCATAATAATACCGGCAGCGCCGTATGCTATGGCCAGCGCGGTTTTTTCAGACCTGTGCAGGTTGGTCCTGCCCGGGGCATTGACCAGGCCGATATTGGCCAGCACCACCTTCCCCCTGACCTTTTCCTTCAGCAATTCGAAATCTTCCTTCAGGCCGTTGGCCACGTCAACGATGTGGGCATCCACTTTGGCGCTCACCGGGGAATGCGCCAGCGCCACCACCTCGAGATCGTGAAAATTGTCGCTGTTGTCGGGGGCGATGCTCAGGGTCACCTCGTTCCGCATCCAGGACTCCACCTCAAACGGCTGATACTTTACATCCCGGAAGCCGTAGCTTCTGAAGAGCCGGTAGGCATACTCCTCGGCACGTTCGCCGTTTTCACTGCCGGTCAGCCGGTGCCCTATGTTCCTGATAGCATCGTCGAGGGTAGCGTAAGCCTTCGAATTCTTTTTTACTTCGGCGTCGATCTTTGAAAAAGTGTACTGCCATTCCTTACCGGAATCACTACGAAAACCAGCAAATACAATCAGCGCGCCACCAAATGCTATAGAAAATAAACGTTTTTTCATATTTGAAAAAAAAGGGCATCCCTTCAGGAAAACCACGCCGAAAGTTAAGCTAATTTTATGATATTCAACAAAGCTTAACCCTGTCCGGGGGCCGCAGGAGCATGATAATCGCTCCGTATGATTTCGGTGTACTGCGCAAGGAGCTCCAGCACCCGCTCCCGGCTGTTCGAAGCCACAATGACGCCCACCTGGTGGGGATCATCCAGCT
>JBEBSO010000123.1:0-8337 GCA_040394275.1 Telluribacter sp. | reverse complement strand
GCGCATAACGCTGCAGCAGGGCTTTCAGCTGGTCGATGGTCTCTATCGGGGCGGCTTTCCGCGCAGCCTCTATCGCCTGCGCAACGGTCCGGGCATTGGGGACTTCGCCGTAGCTTCCGAAAATGCGCTGAAGGGCAGCCTCCGGGTATTCATTGAGCACCTCGCGCGCCGTCAGCGGCCCCTGTGTGTTCATCCGCATGTCGAGCCCGGCGTCAAACCGGGTGGAGAAGCCGCGCTCCGGCGTATCCAGCTGGTGGGAAGAAACACCGAGGTCTGAGAGGATGCCGTCTACCTGCGCCGCTCCGTGCAGCCGCAGGTATCGCTGCAGGTGTCGGAAGTTGGCGGCGATAAAAACGAAACGGGGATCGTCCTTCAGCGCCCCTGCCTGGATCCGGGCGTCCGGGTCCTGGTCAAAGGCATATAATTTCCCGGTCGTGAGCTTTTCCAGGATGGCCGCCGAATGTCCTCCGCCACCGAAAGTCACGTCCACGTAGCTGCCTTCCGGGTCTATATTCAAGCCGTCCAGACATTCGGCAAGCATAACCGGGCGATGATAGGTATTTGCCTGAAGGGAAGCGTCTGAAGCGAATGACATGGATCGTAAACTATTAGATTGAGGACAAAATTAAAAATTTTTTTGCCCTTCGGGTACCGCTCCGGGCGAAAGAATATTTATTTGCCGGGGAATGAAAAAACTTCTTTGAAATTGTTATGCTTGCATAATGATGTTTTGATTTGTTACATTTGTGGAAATACTATTCTGACATCTGTTAATTAAGGCGACTTTATGCGTAAGGAAAAAACGGTCGATTTTCATATCAAATGGGCATGGCATTCGATATCCAGGATGTACAATGCTTATGCAGCCCGGTTCGGGATGACCATGGCGACGTGCTATGTCCTGCTGAATGTCGACGCGGAGTCCGGTACGCCTGCGACCAAGATCGCTCCCCTGCTGGGTATGGAGCCGCGAAGCCTGGTGAGAACGTTGAGGACCCTCGAAGAAAGGGGCTTCATCACCCGTGAGGTGGACGAAGCGGACAAGCGTTATGTCCGGATTGTGCTCACCGATGCGGGGAAGGAGAAGCGGGACCTGGCCAGGGAAGGGGTAATCAGCTTTAACAACATGGTCCGGGAGCGAATCCCGCTGGAGAGCCTGGTGATTTTTTTCGAGGTGATGAACGAAATCAATCGCCTGGTGGAAGAAGAAAACCAGAAACTGAAATCGGGCGAAGGCGAAGAAATTATGTAGTTTCGGGCCGTGGATGGTGCGCCGTGACCATGACCCTAATGTAAAATCCATAAACCCGGGACCCGGGCAGCCGCTGCCTGACGCCGGGGATTCTGAACTAAACCATTTAGATTAAAATGATCAACAGGAAAATTAAGAAGGTAGCCGTACTCGGGTCGGGAATAATGGGATCCAGGATAGCCTGTCATTTTGCCAATATCGGTGTGGAAGTGCTGTTGCTGGATATCGCACCGAAAGAGCTCAGCGAGGCGGAAGCCAAAAAGCAGCTGACCCTGGAAAGTCCCCAGGTGAGGAACAGGATCGTAAACGATTCATTTCAGAATACATTGAAGGCATCGCCGGCTGCGCTGTATGATCCTGCCTTTGCCAGCCGGGTCCGGCTCGGGAATTTCGACGACAACCTGCCGGAGATCGCCGGGTACGACTGGGTGATCGAGGTCGTTGTAGAGCGGCTCGATATCAAACAGGGGTTGTTCGAGCGGGTAGAAGCCTACCGGAAGCCGGGCACGCTGATTACCTCCAATACCTCGGGAATTCCCATCCACCTGATGGCGGAAGGAAGAAGCGAGGATTTCAAGAGACATTTCTGCGGAACCCACTTTTTCAATCCCCCGAGGTACCTGAAGCTCCTCGAAATCATCCCCGGACCTTCCACAGATCCGGAGGTAATCGCTTTCCTGATGAGCTACGGGGATCTTTATCTCGGGAAAACAACGGTGCTGTGCAAAGACACCCCGGCTTTTATCGCCAACCGCCTGGGGATCTATGCGATGGTGCAGACCATCCGGGTAGCCGCAGACATGGGGTTGACCGTAGAGGAGGTTGATAAGCTTACCGGGCCGGTAGTGGGGCGGCCCAAGTCGGGCACCTTCCGCCTGTCCGACGTGGTCGGGCTGGACACGACCCTGCATGTGGCCGGCAACCTGTACAAGTCCGGGGAGGGCAATGACGAGTCGAGGGATGCATTTGTCGTGCCGGGCATCATGCAGCGTCTTTCCGACAACAAATGGCTGGGTGACAAGACCGGGCAGGGATTTTATAAGAAAGTGAAGGATGAGTCCGGGAAATCGGTTATTCTCGCCCTTGATTTCGGCAGCTTCGACTACCGGCCTTCACAAAAAGTTAAATTTGCCACGCTCGACGCTACCAAGGGTATCGACCGGCTGGCGAAGCGGTTCGGTCCGCTGCTGGCGGGCACCGACAAGGCAGGTGAGTTTTACCGGAAGACATTTTCCGATATTTTCCGGTATACTACGTTCCGGATCCCGGAAATCGCCGACGAGGTTTTCCGGGTAGACCAGGCGATCAGCTCGGGGTTCGGCTGGCAGATGGGGCCTTTCGAGACCTGGGATGCCATCGGCGTCAGGGAAATGGTCGCGATCATGGAGGCGGAAGGCCAGAGGCCGGCCCCCTGGGTCTATGAAATGCTGGAGGGGGGGCATACCTCCTTTTACAAGCTGGAAAAGGGCAGGAAGCTGTACTACGACATTGCGGAGAAAAAATATAAGGAAATACCCGGGCAGCGGGAGCTGATCATCCTGGAAAACCTGTCCGACCAGGTGGTCTGGCAAAATGCCGGCGCCACGTTATATGATCTCGGAGACGGCATCGTAAACCTGGAATTCCATTCGAAGATGAACACGATGGGTACGGAAGTGATCGAGGGGATCAACCGGTCCATTGCCATCGCCGAAAAGGATTTCAGGGGGCTCGTTATCGGCAACGATTCAGTGGAAGCGTATTCGGCGGGCGCCAACCTGGCGATGCTGTTTATGTATGCCGTCGAGCAGGAATTTGACGAGATCGACATGATGATCGCGCAGTTCCAGCAAACGACCATGCGGGCGAGGTATTCCTCCATCCCCGTTGTGACCGCGCCCCATTCGCTTACGCTGGGCGGAGGTTGCGAGCTGAACCTGCATGCCGACAAGGTTGTGGCGCATGCGGAGCTTTATACCGGCCTCGTCGAGCTGGGCGTAGGACTGATCCCCGCAGGAGCCGGCACCAAAGAGATGGCCCTCCGGTGCTCGGATCTCTACCAGAAAGGGGATCCTGAGCTCAACATCCTGCAGAACGCCTTTATGAATATTGCGCAGGCGAAAGTATCGGCTTCCGCTTACGAGGCGTACCATATGAACTACCTGCAGGACAAAGACCAGATCGTGGTCAACCGCAGCCGGCTGATTGCGGAGGCCAAGCAGGCCGCCATCGAGCTGGCTGAAAACGGCTATACACAGCCCAGCCAGCGGGACGATATCAAGGTGCAGGGAAAAGCCGGCATTGCGCTGTTCCTTGCCGGTATCGAGCAGATGAAGCTGGCAGGGTATATTACCGCGTACGACGGGAAGCTGGCCGCCAAGCTGGCCTACGTGATATGCGGGGGCGATCTGAGCTATCCCCAGCTGGTGACCGAAAAATACCTCATAGACCTGGAAAGGGAAGCCTTCCTTTCGCTTTGCGGCGAAAAGAAAACGCTCGAGAGGATGCAGGGGCTGCTGAACGGCGGCAAACCGCCGAGAAATTAGGAGGATCGGCGGGGTTTGGGAATGCCTTTCATTTAATATGAGGAAGATTTACTATATTTGGCCTATGTAGGTAACAGGTTTGTTATTCTATTTAGGTGCGAAATGGTAGCGGGTACCTATTGTTCCCGGGCGTCCAGTTTTGGCTGACCTTAACCATCTGAAAGAAGTAATGATTTCAAAAAAAGCAAAATATGCGCTGAAGGCGTTGAAGGTGCTCGCCGAGGAGTTTGGGAAAGGGCCCGTATTGATTTCTTATATTTCGGAAAGAGAAAAGATTCCCAAAAAGTTCCTGGAGGCCATTCTCCTTGACCTGAGAAACAACGGTGTTTTGCAGAGTCAGAAAGGGAAAGGCGGCGGCTACCTCCTCCGCATCCCGCCGGAAGAAGTCACCTTTTCTAAAGTGATCCGGGTCATCGACGGCCCTATTTCTCCTACCCTGTGCGTGTCGCTGCATTTTTACGGGAAGTGCGACGACTGTGTGAGCGAGGAGAACTGTACATTGAGATCCGTCATGGAAAGATGGCGCGACGCAAACCTTCATGTATTGGATCAAACCACTTTAGTGGACCTGCTATGATTCCGGTAGTCCCTCTGCATGTATTCTGGGAAGTAGTTTTTGTTATCGTACTCCTCCTGATTTCCTTACTCTTTTCCGGGCTGAGAACCTCTTTCGCATCCGCCCTGGCCAGCGAAACACCCTGGGAGCGCAGCCATAGCGGGTACCTGGAGCTGCCCGACCGCGACCAGCGGGTCACCCTGCTGTTCCTGCAGCGGGTGTCCATCCTGCTCGGATTCATCGTCCTGGCCCGGGTATTCTGGGAGCTTTATCTTTTTACCGGTCACGAGATCTCCTACGGACTTCCGGTATTTATCGTGGTGGCCTGGCTTTGGTCGGACGCCATCATCCGTTTTCACTGCGGACGCTACGCGGTAAGCATATCCCGGCGGATTGTACCCGTCCTGAAGCCATTTTTTCGTGTCATTAAGCCGGTGAGCCGGGTCGTTGTTTTCCTGGGAGAAAGATGGGGGCTGGTCACGCTGGACAGGCAGGCCGTTTCGGATGAGAAATTTGAAGGGCCCGTGGAGAACGAGGAGGAAAGGGAGCTTCTGAGAGGGCTGGTGACCTTCGGCCAGACTACGGCCAGGCAGGGAATGCAGCCGCGGGTCAATATTACGGCATTTGATATCGAATGGGATTTCCATGAGCTCATGGACAAGATCAACAAATCGGGATATTCGCGGGTGCCGGTGTACCGGGAATCCATGGACGCCATAGAAGGGATACTATACGTAAAGGACCTGCTGCCTCATCTTCACAAAAACGAGCATTTTGAATGGCAGAAGCTGTTGCGGAAGGCCTATCTGATCCCGGAAAGCAAGCGCCTGGACGACCTGCTGCAGGAATTCCAGAACAGAAGGGTGCACCTGGCGATCGTGATCGATGAATACGGCGGCACCAGCGGCCTGATTACCATCGAGGACATCATCGAAGAGATATTCGGCGACATCAACGATGAGTACGATAAGGAGGAAGAAATCAATTATACCCGGATAGACGACCACACCTATCTTTTCGAGGGGAAGACACCGGTCAACGATTTCACCAGGATACTGAACCTCGACCCGGACTATTTCTGGCAGGTCCGGGAAGATGCGGAATCCCTGGCCGGGCTGTTGCTGGAGCTGTTTTCCGGGTTGCCCAAAGCGGGGGCGGAGACAAAATTCCGTGACGTCGGCTTTACCGTCCAGTCGGCGGATAAGAAGCGGATCAAAAAGGTGAAGGTCGTGATCTGACGGGCCGCCGGCCCGCGGAAGGACGGCCTTGCCGGTTTAGAATATGAACAATTGTTTTTCTGATGCCACAATTTGATTTTCTTGTAATAGGTTCCGGGATCGCCGGCCTCAGCTACGCGACGAAGCTTGCCCGGCATCTTGAAGCGGAGGGTACGGAAGCTTCTATCGCGGTGATTACCAAGGTACAGGCCGATGAGACCAGCACCAAGTATGCGCAGGGCGGGATAGCCGCGGTATGGGCGGTGTCCGATTCTTTCGAAAAGCACATAGAGGATACCATCGATGCGGGAGGAGGGATCAACAACCGCAGCGTGGTCGATATCGTGGTCAAGGAAGCGCCCGACCGGATCAGGGAGCTCATTGCGTACGGTACCCGTTTCGACAAAGAGCCCGACGGCGACTATGACCTCGCCAGAGAAGGAGGACATTCGGATCACCGGATCCTTCACTTTAAGGACATTACCGGCGCCGAAATCGAGCGGGCCCTGCTGGAGGAAGTCAAGCGCCACCGGTCCATCCAGATTTTTACACGCTACTACGCCGTAGAGCTGATCACCCAGCACCACCTGGGAGAGACCGTATTCAGGTACAGCGAAGACATCAGGTGCTACGGCGCTTATGTGCTGAACCGGGACAACGGCCAGGTGGAGAAGTTCCTGGCCAGGACAACGCTGCTGGCGACAGGGGGGATCGGCAATATTTACCAGAGCACGACCAATCCCACTATCGCCACGGGCGACGGCATCGCCATGGCCTACCGCGCCAAAGGGATCTGCGACAACATGGAATTTATCCAGTTTCATCCTACCAGCCTTTACCAGCAGGGAAAAAAGCCTTCTTTCCTGATCTCCGAGGCCGTGCGGGGCTTCGGGGGAATCCTGAAGCACGCCGACGGGTCGACGTTTATGGAAAACTACGACAACCGGCAGTCCCTGGCTCCGAGGGATATCGTGGCCAGGGCGATCGATTCCGAAATGAAGCGGATCGGTGCGGATCACGTGTATCTCGATGTCAGGCACCTGGATCATGAAAAGTTCCTCGAGCATTTTCCGAATATTACCCGCTATTGCCGCGACATAGGCATCGATCCTGCACAGGAGATGATCCCGGTGGTGCCTGCCCAGCATTATCTCTGCGGGGGGATCCGGGTAAACGAATGGGGACAGACCAACATTCATTTTCTTTACGCGGCAGGGGAATGTGCCTGTACCGGTCTCCACGGAGCCAACCGGCTGGCCTCCAATTCCCTGCTTGAAGCGGTGGTGTTCGGGCATCGGGCCTATCTTAAAACCATCGAAAACCTGGCGCAGTCGTCTGTGCCCGGCAACATTCCCGAATGGGACGATTCGGGGACTACCCATCCCGAGGAGCAGGTGCTTGTGACGGAAATGACGAAAGAGCTCAACAGCATCATGTCGAATTATGTGGGTATCGTTCGCACCAACCGGCGGCTCAAGCGGGCTTACGACCGCCTGGAGCTTCTGCACCAGGAGCACGAAGAGCTCTACCGGGAATCGAAAGTGTCCGTTGCGATTTGTGAGCTGAGAAATATGATCAACGTAGCCTACCTGGTGATCAAGATGGCGATGGCGCGGAGGGAAAATGTAGGCCTTCACTACAACCAGGACCACGCCAGGCAGGAAATTTTGTAATACCCGGTCCTTAATTTTGTAACAATACAGCGGGAGGATGTGTTAAATTTGTAGCATGGATGAGTATTCCATTTGATCGTAGAAATCAAAATAACAGACACATGCAAAAAATGTGGGCGCAAATCTTTCTTCTCTTGTTGTTCCTCTTGAGCGCCCCGGTTTTGGCCGCGGACAATACCCGGGAGGTGAAAATCAAGACTTCGGCGGTTTGCAATATGTGCAAGGCGCGCCTGGAGCGTAACCTCGGTTTGTCAAAAGGCGTGAAAGAGGCCGTGCTGGATGTGCGCTCGAAGGTGATGACAGTACGGTTTCATCCCGGCCGGACAAGCCCCGAAGAGCTGAGATCGGTCATAAGCCGGACCGGCTACGATGCGGATGAGATAGCGGCGGTTCAGAAAGCGCATGACAAACTTCCCAGGTGCTGCCGCAAGAGTGCAGCACCCCACCAGGATTAAGAGAACGGCGATAGACCGGACATGTTGAAAGTATGTCCGGTTTTTTTTTAATAAAAATACATGTATATACATTAATTGTATATACATTTGTATATAAATCGAAAACAAAAAACGAACAGAGCTATGTCAACAACAAAATGGGTACTCGACCCCACGCACAGCGAGGTACAGTTTAAGGTGAAGCACCTGATGATCACCAACGTAACCGGGAGCTTTGATGTCATCCGGGCTGCCATCGAAAGCGGGGACGACTCTTTCAGGAACGCAGCCGTTTCTTTCACGGCAGACCTGAGCACGATCAACACGAACAATGCAGACCGCGATGCGCACCTGAAAAGTGCGGATTTTTTTGATGTGGAGAAGAACCCGGAGCTGGAGTTTACAGCCGGTCATTTTGACGCTTCGTCGGGAAAAATTTCGGGAGACCTGACCATTTCGGGTATTACGAAGCCCGTGACGCTGGATGTGGAGTTTGAAGGGGTGGCCAAAGATCCCTGGGGAAACCAGAAAGCAGGTTTTTCTATTTCCGGTAAGATCAACCGCACCGACTGGAACCTGAACTGGAATGCCGCCCTGGAAACAGGAGGTGTGCTGGTCAGCGAAGAGGTGCGCATTGCTGCCGAGGTACAGTTTGTAAGGCAGGGATAATATTACGACCA
>JBEBSO010000122.1:0-8337 GCA_040394275.1 Telluribacter sp. | reverse complement strand
TCATCGACGAAGTAAAAGAGGTCTATGGCCTTCAAAACAACTACCTGGCACTTCAATATGTCTGCCAGCACGACAATTTTTCCTTCCTGGGCACACCCGAGAGGGTAAAGCTGGACGGGCTGATCGAAAAGCACGGGTTTGACCAGGACAAATTCCTTTCGGAAGAAACTGTCACCAGGTATGACCGCCTCCGGCCGGTGGTAGACAAGGCGGTAAAAAGAACCCTGGACAAATCGCAGCCCCACCCCTGGACCCGCCGGCTCGACCGGGTCCTGCTCCACCCGGTATGGGGCTACGTCGTGTTTTTGCTGATCCTCCTCCTGATCTTCCAGGCTATTTTTTCCTGGGCAAGCTACCCGGCGGATCTCATCGACGAGGCGACAGCCGCTTCTATCGACTGGGTAAAAAATGCGCTGCCGGAAGGGCTGCTCAACGACCTGATCACGCAGGGCATTATGGCCGGGATCGGCGGTGTCATCATTTTCATCCCTCAGATCGCCTTCCTTTTTCTCCTGGTGGGGCTCCTGGAGGAATCCGGCTACATGGCCAGGGTGATGGTCATCATGGATAAGCTTATGAGGAAATTCAACCTCAACGGCAGAAGCGTGGTGCCGCTGATTTCCGGGGTCGCATGCGCCGTACCCGCCATCATGGCCACCCGGAGCATCAGCAGCAGGTACGAACGGCTGCTCACCATCCTGGTTACTCCCCTGATGGCCTGCTCCGCCCGCCTGCCCATCTACACGATCCTCATCGCGCTGGTGGTACCCGAGACCAAAGTCCTCGGGTTTCTGAACCTGCAGGGACTTTTCCTGCTGGGACTCTACCTGCTTGGCGTGATCGGGGCCATTTTTTCGGCCTGGGTTTTTTCCCTTTTTATTAAAAGAAAAGAAAAAAGTTACCTTATCCTGGAGATGCCCACCTACAAGGTGCCCCGTTGGAACCACGTCGGCATCATGGTGTACGACAGCGTCAGGACCTTCGTGGTCGAGGCAGGTAAGGTAATCGTGGCCATCACCATTGTCCTTTGGGTGCTCGCCTCCTACGGTCCGGGCGACCGCATGGAGCAGGCCGGGGAAGCCGTAAAAACAACGATGACCGGCGCCGCTCCCGAAGAGGTGGAGGCAGCCGTCGCTTCGGCCCGCCTGGAGAATTCGTACGCCGGCAGCTTCGGCCGGGTCATCGAGCCCGCGATCAGGCCGCTGGGATATGACTGGAAAATCGGTATAGCGCTCATCGCCTCATTTGCCGCCCGGGAAGTTTTCGTCGGGACGATGGCCACCATCTACAGCCTCGGCTCGGATGCGGGCGAAGACGAAATGACGGTAAAAGAAAGGCTGCGGGCGGAGAAAAACCCGGTCACCGGCGAACCGGTGTATTCCACTGCCGTGGCGGTGTCGCTGATGTTGTTTTATGCGTTTGCGATGATGTGTATGAGCACGCTGGCGATCGTATACCGTGAAACCCACGGCTGGAAATGGCCTATGGTCCAGCTGGCCTACACCATGACGCTCGCCTATCTTTCCGCGTTCCTTGCCTTCCAGATCCTCAGCTGATCAGGCCCTGCCGTAGCTGTATCGCGGTCCGGACTGGATCACCACCTTCCGTAGGATTTTAATCTCGTCGATCGTCAGCGAATGTATGAGCTCAAACAAGCCGTTGATCGTCGTAAGGTCCGAAAGCGACTTCTGGATCTGGTCGTGGCCCGAAGCGGCTTTGCCCAGCTCCGCAATTTCCTTTTTCCGGGTAGCGAGAAGACTGATCAGCTTGTCATTGCGGGGCAGCACCGGGCTGCCGATGACCTCCTGGGTTTCCAGCGTTTTCCCGTCCAGGATATCAATCGCCACGCCGAACTGGCGATCGATCTGTTCTACGATCGGTGTGAATTCGGGCGATTCATAGCCGGCGCCGTCTGTTTGCGCATACGTCGATAAAGAGGCCACATAGGAAGTCAGCATGTGGCTCGTCGCCACAAACTGGTGGTATTCCTTGATGTTCACCTGCTTGTTTTTGGGTTCGGAAAGCATTCGCTGAAAATTGTCCGACAGGTTGCTCAGCGCGATAATGGCCTCCTTTCGCGCCAGCCTCAGCTCACCGATATTGAGCGGGCTTCCCGTAAAAGTGTTGGCCACCCTGTTGAAATAGTTGCGGTTGGCGCTCAGCGCATCATGAATATACTGGTTGATCTGCGAATGCTCCCAAACCGGGAGCACAAAAGAGGCCACCAGGTAAGAGATCACCGAACCGATGGCCGTATCCAGCACCCGCTCCGTCAGCACCTCCGAAACCGGCTGGAGCGTGATAAAATGAAAAGACATCAGGACATACAGGGTGATCCCCCACGTCGCAATAAAGTAGTTGATCTTCAGGAAGCTGTACGCCAGGATCATCGACAGCATCATCAGGATGAACAGGACCGTGTCGTCTTTTATGAGATACAGGATACCGAACCCGCACACCGCTCCTACAAAAGTCCCGGCCAGCCGGTAGAGGTTCCGCTGCTTCGTAATCGAAAACGCCGGTTTGAGAATCGTCACGATCGTAAGCAGGATCCAGTAGCTGTGTCCTACCTCGAGGAAATGGGAAAGGACATATCCCGCCAGCAGGGCAAATGTCAGGCGGACGGCGTGACGAAAATGCCCCGATTTGAAAGACAGGTTGTCCAGCAGCAGCCGGGGATGATAATCCTGTGCCGGCGCAAATCCCTCGTACTCGATGTCGGTGAGCGACTGCCTGCCGGGTTCAAGATCCAGCGAAGTAGCCCTGTGCAGCTTCTTCACCCGGATCGTAATATCCCGGAGGGCATTCAGGATCTGCCGGAGCATGATGAAATCTTCCACGTTGTCATGGGACAGCTTCTGCTCCCGCAACCGGAAATACGCCGCCTCGCATTTGTGAAATGATTCATCGAGATCGTATCTCGGGCGCGATGCGGTGCCTGTCTGGATGGCAAGCCCGATTCGCTGGAGCTCGGTCGCCAGCCAGTTGATGTAGATGCCGAACAGCCTCAGGATCTTGGTATGCTCAAAAGCCTTGTTGAGGTGCCGGTAATCCTGCTGGGAATTGAGAATCTGCTCGAAGAGATCAACGCTGTCCAGGAACATCAGCATGAGGTTCCGGCTCTTCTTGGTCGACTCGGTAAAAAGCTCCCGGGTCTTGAAAAGAATCTCCCGGAGGTGCTCGTGGTTTTCATTCAGGATGACCTGCCGGTAAATCAGCTGGCTGAAGAGATCCTCGTAATCCTGCTTGGGCAGGTAATATTTAGCCTTAATGGCCAGCAGCTTGCCCAGCTCTATGAAATTTTCGCCCAGGAGCTGCTGGATGAGAATATAAGGCCTTAGTTCGTTCAGGATAAGATACAGGAGAAAATACCACAGGCCGCCGGCTGTGAAAATCAGCGCGCTTTCCAGCGCCCGCCCGCCGCTGAGATGATCGTCGGTGTTGAATACCAGCACCAGCAGCGCGATGGTCCCGATGCTGTTTGCCCGGTGCCCGTATACGCCGATGATCGATAAAAGCATCCCGAAAACGAGCAGATCGAAAAAAACTATGACCGGCGATTGCTTGAGAAACCCGGTAAGGCAAATCACCAGGAAGCAGGTGACAATGGCAATGATCAGCGTATTTCTTCGCCTGTGCGGCGGACCGGGATTGTCCACGCTGCCGATGAGCAGGGTGCCCAGGGGAAAAACGATCATTTCCGGGAGTACCCCGAATTGCTGAAACAGGAGACAGGGAACCAGGGTAGCCAGGGTCAGCCGGACACCGGTGTAAAGGTATTGACCCGAAATAAATTTCCGGAATTCATCGATATAATTCATGTAACCTAACCACCCTGGTATTGCACGCAATACTAGTAAAAATTAGGCGCATTTACCAAAGAATCCCTTTGGATAAGATGGGATAAAAAAACCGGAAAACCAGGTAAAGGAATATGAAAATCGTAATTCCCAGCATCAGGTGACTGGTATCAAACCAACCCGGGCTTTTTCTTCCGTGTCTCGGGTAGTTCAGGTTTTTAGTTGTTATTTTCATGACGATGCTGTGGCTGGTGGAAATTCTAACAAAATTACACGTTTGGCCGCGTCGGTTTTAGCGTAAAAATACCTGTTTTTAAGAGAGTTGTTCTCCCGGATTTTGGTTGTAAGCTACAGTCTAAATATTGTTCCAGAGCGCCCATATGGGTTTACTTTAGTATTATTGTACCTGTTTAAAAGAAGGGCGAACAAAAACTGTTGATTTTTTTCCCCTGTTTGACCTGGCCACCTGTGTCTTATGCGAAAAAATCTCTGCCCTGCGCCATACCTCCCATCCGCCGGCCTCATTCCCTCCCGGTATGCACCCGGGGATCAGAAAATCCTGCGGCCGGAAGCTTTCCGCAACAGAGGTTTAGACGGCACCGGCCTCGTGGTCGTCACACCGGTCCCGGGCTTTTCATCCACCACCGCCTTTAAAGTATGTATACGCTGAACGACCGCTTTTCGGGAAGGCTTACTTACCTGATTTACCAGAACCGTGTTTTTTTTATCGTCTTTTCCCTGATCTGGGTGGCGGTGAGCCTTCTCCAGTCTTTTTTTTCGCAGCGTGAAATTATTCTCACGCTCAACAGCCTCCATACCCCGGCGCTTGACAAGCTTTTCTGGCTGACGACCGCCCTCGGCAACGGCTTTTTCGTCATGGCGGCAGGCCTGGCGGTTTTTTTCTTTTCCCGGCGACAGGCCGGCGTCATTGTCGCCGGGTACCTGCTGTCGGGCGCAGTTGTACAGCTGGTCAAAAGGTTTGTACTGCCGGATATTCACAGACCGGTCAAAGCCCTTGCCGACATTTCGCACGGACTGCACAAAGTGGAAGGAGTGGAGTTTTTCAGCAACGGCAGCTTTCCATCCGGCCATACCGCCTCCGCATTTGCACTTTTTGCGGCCCTGGCATTTATAAGCAGGGCCTGGCCTGTCAAGCTGGTATGCCTGCTCCTGGCCTGCCTGGCGGGGTATTCCCGGATCTACCTGCTGCAGCATTTTCTCAGGGATGTGCATGCCGGCGCGCTGCTCGGTGTGCTGGCCGCCCTGGTTAGCCAGGTTATTTTTGATCGATTACAAAACCAACCGAAGTGAACCTAAAGACGATAGACCCCGGACGCACGACGCGCTGGCTGCTGATCATCTGTGTCGCCTTCAGCTTCTTCTGGAACCTCGGGGGCGCTCCATTGTTTGATGAAGAAGAAGGCTTCTTTGCCGAAGGCACCCGCGAGATGGTGCTCAACGGCAATTTCGTCTCTACCTTCGTTAACCGGGAAGCGCGGTTTGACAAGCCTCCGCTGACCAACTGGCTTCAATATGCCTCCGCAGAAATCTTCGGCTGGAATGAGTTTGCTTTCCGCCTGCCTTCCGCGCTGGCCGCTGTCCTCTGGATGGTGTTCATTTTCCTGTTTACGCGGCGAAAATCCGGCGAATCCACGGCCGTGTATGCCGTGCTAATGGCCGCCTGCTCCCTGCAGATCACGATCATCGGCAAGGCCGCCATCGCGGATTCGCTGCTGAATGCCTGCCTGGCGGGCGCTATGTTCTGTCTCTACGAAATGCTCAACGGCAACCGGAAATCGTTCGCCTGGGGCTTTTATGCGCTTACCGGCATAGGCTTTCTCTGCAAAGGGCCCATTGCCGTCCTTGTGCCCGGCGCCGTCACTATCCTGTACCTGCTGAGGTGGAACCTCTGGCCCAGGCTGCTGTCCGTGCTGTACCTGCCGGGGATCCTGCTTTTTTTGCTGATCACGCTTCCCTGGTACTGGGCACAGTACAACCAGATGGGAGACCGGTTCCTGCAGGGTTTTTTCCTGAACCACAACATGAACCGCTTCCAGACGGCATTTGAAGGACATTACGGTGGCATTCTCTATTTCATACCGGTGCTCATACTGGGCATCCTGCCTTTTACAGGCGTCGTGTTCGCGACCTTCGGGAAGCTCCGCTATCTCTGGTACGACAGGTGGTATTCGTTCCTGCTATGCTGGTTTGCATTTGTTTTTGTTTTCTTTTCCCTGTCGGGAACAAAGCTTCACCACTACATCATCTACGGGTATACACCCCTGTTCATCATGGCGGGCTGGTATGCCAATTACCGGAACAGGCTCCCGCTTACCTGGCCGCCGGCCCTGCTCCTGGCTATCCTGGTTGCTTTCCCGTTCGGCATCGAAAAAATAGCAGGCGCCGTGGATGACGCCTACGCAGCGGAAGTGCTCCGGGCCGCAGCCATCGAGTTTGACAGCCGTTACCTGGCCGAGGCCGGCGCGCTGCTGGTTGCGCTGGGTGTCGTAGCCTGGTTCAGGCAATGGCCGAAAGCGCTCAGGATCGGCCTTTGCGGCATCATCCTGGTTCTTACGGTCAACGGCCTGGTGATGCCCCGGGTCGGCCGGCTTCTTCAGCAGCCGGTGAAGGAAGCCGCACTTTTTGCCAAAGCCAACCAGCTGAGCAATATCGTGGTCTTCGATCACTACATGCCGAGCTTTCATTTCTATTCGGGCCTTTTTGCGGAGGAAAGAAAACCCCGTCCCGGCGATGTCGTGCTCGCGAAAATAATTAACCTGAAAGACTATCCCGGTCACGAAGTCCTCTTCCGGAAATACGGGATCGTCATTGCCAGGATTCCCTGAACAAATTGCACGGGCAGATGAACACTCCTGATGAGAAGCTGAAAAAGTACCTGGACACCGGTCATACCGAGCTGGAAAACCACGCCAAGACCCAGCAGAAGCTGTATGAGGAGCATGTAGCCAATACCTCGTCGGTGACCAGGATTATCCCGGAGTTTTTTAAAACCAACCTTATTGCCTTCTGCTACCACTACATCCGGAGCCGCTTCGGGAAGCGGCATCCCTTCCTCGCTTATTCCGGCGGGCAGGAAAACGGTATATACCGGCTCTCTCCGGCAAAGGAAGGTGCGGAAGAGGTCACCATAGCCCTCCTTTCAGACTGGGCCAGCGATACGGAAGAGTCCGACCGCGTGGCGCACCTGGTCACCCGTTACGGCCCCGATTATTCCATCCACCTCGGGGACATCTATTTTGTGGGCACCCCAGCAGAAGTCGCCGAAAACTTCACGGCGCCGCATGCCTCCTGGCCTCACGGGGCCGTCGGCAGCCTGGCGTTGCCCGGCAACCACGAGATGTATTCCAACGGGAACGCATACTTCCGGCATCTTTTACCGGCCATGTACCTGGTGGAAAACGGCGTCAGAAAAACCCAGCAGGCGAGCTTTTTCTGCCTGGAAAACGAATACTGGCGGATCATCGGGCTTGACACCGGCTACACTTCCGTAGGCAGGCCTTTCCTGGAAATCCTCTTCCCTCCCGACGGCCACCTGAGAAAAGAACAGGTCGACTGGCTCCGGGATGTCGTCCGGATCGGGGACCCCGACGACCGGCGAGGAATCGTTCTGCTCAGCCACCATCCCTGCGTCTCTGCTTTCGGAAAGGCCTTCCCCAAGCCGGGGCAGCAGCTCCGGGAGCTGCTCGGCGACCGTCATCAGCCTGTTGTCTGGTTTTGGGGCCACGAACACCGCATGGTCCTGTACAACGCCACCCGGGACCTCCCCGACATGCCGGATGCCTACGGCCGCTGTATCGGCCACGGCGGGATGCCCGTGGAAACCGACCTCCCGGGCGCTGCAGCCGAGAGAAATAAAATCTTTGCCATCGACAGCCGCGTACGCAAACGCATCGGCCGCTATGACATCGGTTACAACGGCTTTGCCTCGCTGCGGCTTCACAAAGGATGCCTCCACGCTACTTACCGTGACCTGGAAGACAACCCGGTATTTGAAGAACAATGGGAAATACTGCCCGGGCAGGCCGGAAGGCTGCAGTGGACCCTGCACTCCTCCCTTCCCGAACTGACACCGGTACAAAATAAAAATGCCGCGGAGTAAGACAACCGCGGCAGCTGAAGTTCGTCGTATGCAGGATCAGTGATGCGCATCATGATGGCCATTGCTCCGTGCGTTGAAGTACGCCACAAAAGAAATGGTCACGGCCAGGAAGCCCAGGATGAAGACCAGCAGGTCTCCAAAAACAGCCAGGACTATGAGCAGCAATATATAAATTCCCACATTCACCCAAATCGGCAACTCCGCAGGACGCGCTGTTGAATGGTCAGACATAGTTTCCTTTTTTGTTAGTAATTAAATCCAGGCGAAATTACGGAAAATTCTTCAAGCGCCCCATACTCCCCGGCCGAAATTTGACACGTTCGCAGCCCCCTCCTTTCCTCCCGCCGGGAATATACCCGCTAGTAATTGGCATAAAAGGTCCTCAGCCGGCTCGTCACCCGGTCGTACAGGGGTTTG
>JBEBSO010000121.1:0-8417 GCA_040394275.1 Telluribacter sp. | reverse complement strand
GACCGGCCCGGCAGCCGTCAGTGCATGGCGACCAGCGAGCTTCCCCGGAGCACCGGGATGACATCGTACAGGTCTTCCTGGAGGGAATAGGCAATGTCCTTCTGGATACCCAGGCGCTGAAGACGGCGCACATGAGACGAATTGGCGACAAAAGAGAGCAGGTTATCCCTTCCCTGCAGGTACAGCCGCTGGGCCATAAGCGCGCCGTCTTCGGTCATCATGTATTCATTTTTCAACGCCTCTGCCAACGCACCGGCAAAGAGCGTATCCTCCAGGTTGGGCTTCCCTTTCCAGCCCGCACACAGCACGAGAACGTCGTACGGCTCGCTCCGGAGCATGGCTGCCAACGCACCGAGGTTCAGAAAAGCGCCGACCACTACTTTTACAGCTGCCGGCTTGGCCCTGGCGATAGACAGCGTGCCGTTGGTTGTCGTCATGGCTATATCCGACCCGATCAGGCTTTCCTGCATGAAGCTGAACGGGGAATTGTCCAGGTCAAAGCCATCGACCTTTGAGGCATTGCGCTCCGCAGCCGCTATATACCCGCGCTCCTGCAGCAGCCGGCACTCTTCCACCGTGGCTACCGGCGTAATGCTCTTTACCCCATAGGCCAGCCCGGTAACCATGCAGGAGGTCGCCCTGAAAATATCAGCTACTACTACAATTGAATTTCCCAGCGAATGAAGATGCAACAGATCGGGGGTGAGACAGACGTCCAGTACTTTCATAAAAATTGCCTGCAGGCTGCATTGCCCGCGCTTAAAATCGTTAATAAATGATGATCATACCTTGTCTCCAAGGTTAAAGCACCGCCTGCACCTGGCTTCGTAGTGCTCCTTTTCTCCCAGCAGCACCTGCCCTTCAAACGAGGTCAGGCGATAGGAATGAGAGGCGATATCGCCGCACACCATACAGATTGCATGAACTTTGGTGACGAATTCGGCCAACGCCATCAGGCCGGGCATGCAGGCAAACGGCTTCCCGGTATAATCCATATCCAGCCCGGCCACTATTACGCGTTTGCCCTGATCCGCCAGCCCGGAGACGACCTGCAGGATGCCTTCGTCAAAAAACTGCGCTTCATCTATCCCGATCACCTCGCTGCCGGCCGCCAGGGGCCACATTTCGGCGGCCTGCTGTACCGGGACGGACGGGACAGAATTTTCGTTGTGCGAAACAATGTCGTGCAGATGATAGCGTTTATCTATAGCCGGCTTAAAGATCCTGACGGTCTGGCGTGCGATCAGGGCGCGGTTAAGTCGCCGGATCAGTTCTTCGGTTTTCCCGGAAAACATGCATCCGCAGATTACCTCGATCCAGCCGGTATACGCCTGGTCATTTCTATTTCTCAGGGGTTCTAAAAACATCTAAGCAAATGAGCCTGCGGAGACAGGTCCCTGGTTTGACAAACTGTGCTTTTCGATCATCGCCTCGCGCAAATACTCAGCCGGTAAAGGCTATTTTGTTATCTTTACAAAGCAAATACTTTTTTAGCAGAACACTGCAATTTAATTACCACTCATGACCTTATTATTAAGTCCCGAAGCCGTTAAAACCTACGCCGAACAATTTACGGAGAAAGTCATCGCTGATGCTTACCCGGATGCCGGGAGCCTCACCGGCGAAGACCTCCTGAAGCTTACACCGGTGAGGCAGGTCAATATCGGGATATTGAACCAGCTGGCCGATCGTTGGGAAAAAACTGCGCAGGCTTTTGAAAGCCCGTATTTCGATTTCGGTCACCCGGAAGTGCGGGAGGCGCTCAGACACCTGCTCAACACCGCTTCGAGACATATCAGCCTGAAAAAAGAAGACCTTCGGCCCCTGCTGGCAGCCGCTACAGCCGACGCCTTGCAGCTGCTGCTTGATCCGCAGTCTTTCCTCGAGGGCCGGATCCATGCGTTCGTGGATACCGGCTTTTCGGCCAGGGAAGCAGATCTGCTCATCAGGCAGGTACATATACACGGTGGGTTGGTACGGGCGCTGGCACTGCGCCTGCAGGAAAGCCCGGTGGAATCGGTCAGCACGGTGCTCGCAAAACAATGGCTGGCGGAGCTGATCCAGACCAATACCCTGCTTGACCCTGTCGAATCTTATGTTTCGCAGTTTTCGGAAGTGTACCCCTTAAAAATTGTAAACCGCGCTGCGCCGGCGGCCAGGCCGGAGCCCGTTCCCACGGTCGAAAAGTCTTTTTTCGATACAGTGTTTGAGAATGAGCGGCCCGTCGCTGCCGCGCCCCGTGTTACTCCGGCTGCTGCTGCGCCGGCACCGGCACCGGCGCAGCAGCCGGCATACCAGCCGCCAGCCCGGCCGGCTGAAACACCCCCCGCCGTTCATAAAGCTCCCGAGGCAGAGACGATCAACAACCGCTATAAAGTGGAGGTCCCGGAAGTAACGGATGCAGGCAAGTTCGGGCACGTCCAGGTTAAGGTGGAAAGCATCAGCAAAGGACTTTCACTGGGACAACGGTTTATGTTTATCAACCAGCTTTTCGACGGGCGGGCAGAAGAATTTACTTCGGCCATGGAAGCCCTCGACCAGGCACCCGACCTGGCGCACGCCCGCCGGCTGATAGACGAAACCTTCGCCGCAAGGTACGGATGGAACCTGAAAGGAGGGGAGGCGGAAAATGAGCTTTTAACGATTGTGAAAAGGAGGTTTTCTTAGAAGCGCACGCTATAAACTCATTCATAACAAACTATAACACACTATCAAACATCCTTTTTATGCTCCGGCGCTGGCATGCGTCGCGGTGCTGCTCGGGCAGCCGGCCGCAGGGTATGCCGACGGAAGACAGGCTGTGGGCGCCCGTTCCAGGGGAATGGCCGACGCAGCTGCGGCGCAATCAGACGCATTCTCGGTGTTCAACAACATTGCCGGCATAGCGGCGATACCGGAAGGCGCCCTGCTCTCTTCCTACCATTCCCTCTTCGGATTTGAAGGCCTGGGCACTTCCGCATTCGGTGTGGTCATGCCCCTGAGCAGCTCCTCCGCCTGGGGCGCGGGCTTTACGCATTTCGGGGACCGTCACCTCAGCCAGGTCACGGCCGCTGCCGGCGCAGCCCACAAAGTAGACCGGTTCAGCATGGGGTTCAGGCTAAGCTATCTCCAGCTGGCAGGCACCTCCGCCACTTTGACCTTCAGCAGGAAAGCCCTGGTATCTGAAATCGGCGGGATCTGGTCCATCCGGCCGGGATTGTCCCTCGGCGCCCAGGTCTACAACCTTACCCAATCGAGATTCAGCCGCTCCGGGCAGGCCCCTGAAAAAGTACCCACTGTGCTGAAAGCCGGCCTCGCTTACAAGCCGTCGGAAGCCGTTCAGCTGCTCGCCGACGTCGTGGCCGACAGCGGGTACCCGGTCGCCCTGCGCTGCGGCATCCAGCTCGAGCCCGCTGAAAACCTGTTCCTGCGGACAGGGATAGCTTCCGCCCCGCGCACGCTGCATTTCGGGGTAGGTTACACAGGAGGGCCTTTCGCTTTCGACTATGCGATGCATACCCACACGATGCTGGGTAACTCCCATCACTTCTCCCTGCTGTATTATTTCCGGAAGACAGGAAAAGCCGGCAACGACAGGAAATTTCCGTGATTTTTGGTTAGTTTTGCGGAGTTTTAAATAAATGATTACTATTTAATTATGTCAGGAAAAAGAACTTTCACCATGATCAAGCCCGATGCCGTGGCCGACGGCCATTCGGGTGCGATTATCAAATTAATTGAAGAAGCCGGTTTTAAGATAATAGCCCTGAAAAAGACCCTGTTAACCGCCGAACGCGCCGGCCAGTTTTACGCCGTGCACGCAGCGCGTCCGTTCTACAACGACCTGGTAGCCTACATGTCTTCGGGGCCGATCATCCCGATGATACTGGAGAAGGACAATGCCGTCGCCGACTTCCGTACGCTGATCGGGGCAACCGATCCGTCCAAAGCTGCCGAGGGCACGATCCGGAAACTGTTTGCAAGATCCATCGAGTCCAATGCCATCCATGGATCGGATTCGGACGAAAATGCCGCTATTGAAAGTAATTTCTTCTTCTCCGGCATCGAGCAGTACTGACCGCCCGTTGCGGAAAGGCGCCCGTTCCCGGGGAAGCCAGGTCCGGCACTGTTTCAGGATGCCGGACTTTTTTTATGGCTTCCTGAAATGAACCGGCTCCTGCGGTCGTTGTTTTCCAACAGGCTTAATAAAAAATGTATGCTGCGTTCCTGCTTTGTCTGCCTCCTGCTCGTTACGGTGTCCGGTCTGCTGATCCCCCGCTACTGCCCGGCGCAGGAAATCCCCAAACCGGTCAAATGGTCCTCTACGGTGAGTCCCAGGCCTTTCAAGGCAGGCGACACGCTCTCCCTGAGATTTACGGGCGTACTGGAAAATCAATGGTTTATATACGCCACCGATAACGATACGCTGGATTATGTAAGCCCTGCCGTATTCAAATTTACGCCTCACCCGTCTTATGGGCTGCTGGGAAGTCCCGCTTCGCTGAATGTGGTGCTGCACCGGGACGATCTCCTGGAAGAAGATTTCAGGGTGCTGAAAAATGATGCCGTTTTCCTGCAGAAGGTGATTGTCCGCAGGCTCCCGCTCCGTATCGACGCCCGGCTCGACTATACCCTCTCCAAAGAAGAAGACGAGGAAGGAACGGTAGTCGTGCTGGAGGAGCTGTTTAAAATCCGGTAGAAAAAGAAGACAGCATACCGGCGTCTATTGCTTCAATCCCAGCTCCCTGAGCCGTTCGTCGAGGAATTCCCCGGCTGTCATATCTGCATACATTTTGGGATGCTCCGCATCTATGCAGCGGCTCAGGCAGGACAAATCCATATCCGGCCTGGGATGCATAAAGAAAGGGATCGAATAGCGCGGCTTGTTCATCTGATCGCGCGGCGGATTTACAACCCTGTGGATGGTGGATTTCAGCTTATGGTTCGTCAGCCGGTCGAGCATATCGCCCACATTGACGACGATCTGGTCCGGCAGCGCCGTAATTCCGATCCACTGCCCGTCGCGGCGAAGCACTTCAAGGCCTTCGGCGCTGGCTCCCATCAATAGGGTGATCAGGTTGATGTCCCCGTGCGCAGCGGCCCGGACAGCCCCTTCCGGTACCAGCTCGGGCCGGTCGATCGGGAAATAATGCAACGCGCGGAGAATGCTGTCCCCACCCCGGACTTTGTCTTCAAAATAGGTTTCCTCCAGCCCGAGATAAAGCGCAATGGCCCGCAGCAGCATCCTGCCGGTGTCTTCGAAGATCCGGTATACCTCGAGCGTGTACTGCCTGAACGCCGGCAGCCCGTCGGGGAAAACGTTGTCCGGCAGCCCACCGACCGGGAGGGGCTGCCCTACATGGTAAAATTCTTTCAGGTCCGCCGCCTTAAACCCCTTGGCCTTTTCCTTTCCCTTGCTCACGTACCCGCGCTGGCCGAACAGCTCCGGCTTTTCATATTTTCTTTTTTCCTCCTCGGGAAGATCAAAAAAAGCTTTGACGACCTCGTAAAGCCTCAGGCGGAGCTCCTCCGTCAATCCATGATTCCGAACGGCAACAAAACCTATGTTGCGGAAGGCGCTGCCTATTGCGGACACTAATGCCGACTTCCGTTCCGGGTCTCCCGACGTGAAATCAGACAGGTCCAGCGAAGGTATTTCATCAAGAAGCTCTGGCTCCATATTCCGGCTGTATAAAATTGAAACTGGTCGGGCGGCTGGCGCCCCGGGCTATAAAAATACGGCTAAATTCTGTTTTTTGAATCGATCAGGATGGTAACAGGCCCGTCATTTACCAGGCTGACCTTCATATCGGCCCCGAACTGCCCGGTCTGCACAGGTTTTCCCAGCTCTCTTCCCAGGAAGCCCGTCATCTCATGATACAGCGGCACCGCCACCTCCGGACGTGCGGATTCGATGAAAGATGGCCTGTTCCCTTTTTTGGTGCTGGCATGCAGGGTGAACTGGCTCACCAGCAGTATATCGCCGCGCACCGCCCGGATATCGAGGTTCATCTTGTCTTCCTCATCTCCGAAGATCCGCAGGCCGGCGATTTTTCTGCCCAGCCATTCCACATCTTCGACGGTATCGCTGTGCGTAATGCCCAGCAATACCAAAAGCCCGTGGCGGATTGCTCCACATGCCTTCCCGCCGATCGCGACGGACGCCTCACTCACCCGCTGAACTACTGCAATCATAAACAAGCATTAAAAATTTTCAGCAACGGCCCCTGTCATATTTTGAGGAGAATATGAGCCAGGCCGAAATATACCCCGTACCCGATCAGGTCATTGGCCGTGGAGATAAACGGGCCGGAGGCCACCGCAGGGTTGATGCCGAGCTTATCCAGGAAAATGGGGGTAACCGTGCCCATAAAAGAAGCCAGGAAAACTACGGAAATAAGCGCCAGCGAGACGACCATCGCCAGCCTGGTGTCGTTGCCGATCAGCAGGTTAAATGCAAAGACAATAGCGGCGATAATCAGCCCGTTGATCAGCGCCACCGTAAACATCCGCATAAGCCGGCGGCCGAAAGCGGTCCCGAGCCCGGATTTGTCGGCCAGGCTTTGCAGGATGATCGACGAGGTCTGGATGCCTACATTCCCGCCTGTCGAGCCGATAATCGGGATGAAAATGGCCAGCGCCGGTATGATCTGCAGGTCGCCCTGGAACAGGTCGATAAATTTGGCGGCCAGCATTCCCCCCATGATCCCGACCAGCAGCCAGGGCAGACGGGCCCGGGTTTGCTTCCAGATGGTATCATCTTCCTCTACCTCGCCCGTGATACCCGCCATGGCCAGCGTATCCGAGCTGGCCTGCTCCGTGATCACATCGACCACGTCGTCGATCGTAATCCGTCCCAGCAGCCGGCCCTGTACGTTGACAACCGGGAGCGCATCGAGGTCATAGCGGCGCATCAGCTCGGACACCTCCTCGGCAGACCGGTATGTCTCCACGAAGATGACATCCTGCTCGTACAGGCTTTCTATTTTGGTATTCTTATGGGCAAGCACGATCTTTTTCAGGGAAAGCAGCCCCATCAGGCGGTTGCTGTCGTCCACGACATAGACGGCGTAGACCTTTTCCACGTCTTCCGCCTGCTTTCTCAGCTCCTCGATACACTGGTTAACCGTCCAGTTGATATTGACTTTTACCAGCTCTTTCTGCATCAATCCCCCCGCCACATCTTCATCGTAATGCAGCAGATCGAGGATAAACCGGGCCTGTTCCCGGTCCTGCAGCAAGGCAATCACCTCTTCCCGTACCTTGATCGGCTGCTCGTTCAGCAAGTCTACGGCGTCATCCGAGTCCAGGATATTGACATATTCCGAAATTTCCTGCGAGGTAAACTCCTTCAGGAATTCGAGCCGCTCCGACGGATCGATAGAGGCCAGGATTTCCGCCCCTACCTGCAGGTCCAGCTGTGAAAGCAGGTATTTGGCCGTTCGGGGCTCGAGCTCGCTCAGGATCTGTGACACATCCGCCGGGAACAGGTCTTCCATCTCGGCGCGGAGCGTCTCGGCATCGTCGTTTGCTATGAGCCCGACAATATGGTCCAAATAGTCTTTGGTTAGCTCGAAAGTCATAAGCGGTTGTTTTTTACGGTCAGCTGTCTGCAAGCTGTCCTTCCTGCTGACTATATATCAATCTGGTAAGCAAAACAAACTCCTCTACACCCAGTACCTCCGCCCGCAGCTGCAAAAGATCGTGCTCCGGAACATTCCCCAGCGGCTTCAGGGCATTTCTCAGGGTTTTCCTTCGCTGGTTGAAGGCCGTTTTTACTACCGTAAAGAATTTCTTTTCGTCACAGCCCAGCTCCTGCCGCTCATTTCTCCGGAGCCGTATGACCCCGGACTGGACTTTGGGGGGAGGCTCAAAGGCTCCGGGCGGCACGGTAAAAAGATACTCAATATCATAAAAAGCCTGTAGCAGGACGCTCAGGATACCGTAGTCCCTGCTGCCGGGAGGAGACGCCAGGCGCTGCGCCACCTCTTTCTGAAGCATACAGACCACTTCCGGAACGAGCCGGTAGAAGCTCAAAATACGAAAGAATATCTGCGACGAGATATTGTAGGGGAAATTGCCGATGACGGCGAAGTCCCGGCCCGAAAAGTAGGCGGGGTCCCAGTGCAGGAAATCCCCTTCCACAATTCTCCCGTCCAGCTCCGGGTGGTGCCTTTTCAGGTAGCTTACCGATTCGCGGTCAATTTCTATCACGTGCAGGGTATAGGAAGGATTGTCCAGCAGGAAGTTGGTAAGCACGCCCATACCGGGTCCGATTTCGATCACATCCGCGTAGCCCCGGTGACCGGTCAGGCTGCCGGCTATCCGCCCGGCAATCCCGAGGTCACGCAAAAAGTGCTGCCCCAGATGTTTTTTTGCACGAACCCTCAAATGCGCTGCTCTCTCCATTCCAATATCCTGTATTCGTATGGTTACAC